>JANQFM010000867.1 GCA_028277865.1 Acidobacteriota bacterium | reverse complement strand
CTTGACGATTTGGTCGATGCGTTTGAGGTCGATGAGGAGGCCTTCCAGCTGGTCGAGCTTCAGGGCGTTGGGACCGTCGCTGAGGGCTTTTTCGGGATTGTCGTGGACCTCGCAGAAGAGCCCGTCCACGCCTGCGGCTACGGCAGCTCGGGCAAGGCAGGGGATGTACTCCGATTGGCCTGAAGTGGACGTCCCGGCACCGCCCGGCAGTTGCACGCTGTGGGTGGCGTCAAAGACCGCCGGCGCGCCCATGGAGCGCAAGATGGGAAGCGATTTGAAGTCCACCACCAAGTTATTGTAGCCGAACGAAGCGCCGCGCTCGGTCAGGAAAACCAGCGGCGCCCCTCCGTGGCGGGCCTTTTCCAGCACATTTTTCATGTCCCAGGGTGCTAAGAATTGCCCTTTTTTTATGTTGAGCGGCTTTTTGGTGGCGGCGGCGGCCAGGATCAGGTCGGTCTGGCGGCACAAAAAGGCGGGGATCTGCAGCACGTCCAGCACCTGGGCGGCCTGGGCAGCCTGACGGGGTTCGTGAATGTCGGAGAGGACGGGCACCCCCACCTCCCGCCGCACTTTTTCCAGAATGCCCAGGCCTTCTTCGGACCCCGGCCCCCGGAAGGACCGGATCGAGGTGCGGTTGGCCTTGTCGTAAGAGGCTTTGAATATGAAGGGGATGTGATGGCGCGAGGTGATCTCGGCCAGGCTTTGAGCCATTTTCAGGCAGTGAGACCGGCTTTCGATGACGCAAGGTCCGGAAATCAGAAAAAAAGGTCGCCCGCCTCCCTGGAACGCTTCGAGATTCATGGCTCGCAGATGGATTTCGCGCAAAGACGCCAAGACGCAAAGCTAAAAATGACCAACAAGCAAGCGGCTTGGCCTCGCTTTGCGTCCTCTTTGCGGCTTAGCGGCCTTGCGTGAAATCTTCTCCTTCCTCTCCTCCGCGTCTTTGCGCCTCTGCGTGAAGTCCTTCTCCTACCTCGCGCATGCCACTTTCGACCACCCTCGTTTCCTCGCGCGCGAACAGCCGGCCTTCGCGGCGGCCCTGGTTTTCGATGGCGGCGCCGATGAAGCTGACGAAGAGGGGATGGGGCTGCAGGGGCTTGGACTTGAACTCGGGATGGAACTGGCACCCCAAGAACCAGGGGTGGTCTTCCAGTTCCACGATCTCGACGAAGTTCTTGTCGGGAGAGATTCCCGAGATGCGCAGGCCGTAGCTGGTCAGGATCTCCTCGAACTCCCGGTTGAACTCATAGCGGTGCCGATGTCGCTCGGAGATCTCCCGCTGGCCATAAATGCTGTGGGCCAAAGTTCCCTCTTCCAAGATGCAGGGATAGGCGCCCAGCCGCATGGTCCCGCCCATCTCTTCCACTCCCAGCAGCTCGCGCAGCTTGTAAATGACCCGGTGAGGGCTGGAAGTGTCGAACTCGGAGCTGTTGGCCTTGAGCGAGCAGACATTGCGGGCGAATTCAATGGTGGCGCACTGCATGCCTAGGCAGATTCCGAAAAAGGGGATCTTGTTGGCGCGGGCATGCCGGATGGTCCCTATCATTCCCTCGATGCCCCGAGGCCCGAATCCGCCCGGGACCAGGATGGCGTCCAGGTGCTTGAGCCTTTCCTTCCAGTCCTCTCCCACCAGCCCTTCCGACTCGATCCACTGCAGGTGGACTCGGGCGCGGTGCGGCAGCCCTCCATGGACCAAGGCTTCACTAAGGCTCTTGTAGGAGTCCTCGTACTCGACATACTTTCCCACGATTCCGATGGTGACTTCCTGGCGGGGGTTGTGCAGGTTGTCGATCAAGCCTTCCCAATCGGCCAGCTCACATTCGTTTTGGGGCAGCTCGAGCTGATCGATAATGATGTCGTCCAGTCCCTCGCTGTGCAGCACCACGGGCACTTCGTAGATGTTGCCCACGTCCTTGGCCGTCACCACGGCCCGCGATTCCAGGTTGCAAAACAGCGCGATTTTTTCCTTGATGTCCTTGGGCAGGTAGCGGTCGGTGCGGCACAGCAGGATGTCAGGCTGGATGCCGATGCTGCGCAGCTCCTTGACCGAGTGCTGGGTGGGCTTGGATTTCAGCTCGCTGGAGGTGGCGATATAGGGCACCAGGGTGAGGTGGATGAAAAGGGTCTCCTTCTTCCCCAGGTCGATGCGCATCTGGCGGATGGCTTCCAAAAAGGGAAGGCTTTCGATGTCGCCCACCGTACCTCCGATTTCCACCAGCACCATGTCTACGCCGTTGGCCAGGCGCTTGATGGTGGACTTGATTTCGTTGGTGATGTGGGGGATGACTTGGACCGTCTTTCCCAGGTAGTCGCCGCGCCGCTCCTTGTCGATGACCGTCTGGTAGATCTTGCCGGTGGTGGAGTTGTTGTTGCGCGTCAGGCGAGCGTGGGTGAACCGCTCATAGTGGCCCAGGTCGAGGTCGGTCTCGGCGCCGTCGTCGGTGACGAAGACCTCGCCGTGCTGAAAAGGGCTCATGGTGCCCGGATCCACGTTGATGTAGGGGTCCAATTTGAGCAGCGTCACACTTAGCCCCCGGGCTTCCAGCAGGCACCCGATGGAGGCCGAAGCCAGCCCTTTGCCCAATGAACTCAAGACACCGCCTGTCACAAAAATGAACTTCGACATCGAACTGCTTTCCCTTCCCTTTTTCGGCCCTAAATTCTTTGGTTAAATCTCCAAGCGGGCGGCTTGTAAGCGATCCGCATTCTCCAACATCGGTCTGACACGCTCCAGGTCTGCCAAGGTGTCGATTCCGGGGCTGTCCTGAGCTACTTCGGCGACCTGGACGGGGACGCCGTTTTCCAGAAAACGAAGCTGCTCCAAGCACTCGGAACGCTCCAGGGGCGAGGGTTTCAGCCGCTGCAGCCCCTGCAAGAAGCTGCGCCGGTAGGCATAGATCCCCAAGTGCTTGTAAACCGGCGCAGCCGCCCCTCTGCGGTAGGGCACCGAGCAGCGCGAAAAGTAAAGGGCGCGCCCCTGAAGATCGGTCACCACTTTGACGGCGTCGGGGCTACGGATTTCCGCCGGATCCTCAATGCGAACCTTGGCTGTGGCCACCCGGGCTTGAGGGTCGGTTCGGAATGGGGCGCAGACCCCTTCGATGGCCTCCAACGATATGAGCGGCTCATCGCCTTGGACGTTGACGTAGACATCGGCCTCGACCTGCCGGGCCGCCTCGGCCACCCGGTCGGTCCCGCTGGGATGATCGGAGCGGGTCAAAAGCGGCTCTCCCCCGAATCGTTGCACCTCGTCGCAGATGCGCGCGTCGTCGGTCGCCACCCACACTCCCTCCAGCTGAGGCGCCCGGCAGACCCGTCTGTAGACCCACTCGATGAGGCTGCGGCCGGCGATACGGATGAGGGCTTTGGCGGGGAGTCGCGAGGAATGGTAGCGCGCTGGAATGATCGCGACGAAGCGCATAAAGCAGATTAAACCAGCAGCCGTCCGCAGCGCAAGTCCCGAAATCTCACGCAGAGACGCAGAGGCGCGGAGAGAGCGGATGAGGGGATGAGAAGGCTTTCTTTTCCCCTTTTCTCCCTTCCTCTGCGTCTTGGCGCCTCGGCGTGAAACCCTCACTCTTTAATGCGCTTGCGGATTTTGCGGGCTACGCCGAAGAGGGGGCGGTTGGCGGGGGATTGGCGGGCCAGGCTTTCGAAGAAGTCGGCCAATTCGGCATCGCGCCCCAGCTTGCGGGCCACCGAGACGAGGGCATTGCGGATGTAATGATCGCCGGGATCTTTTTCGATCAGCTTCCGCAAGGCGACCCAAGCTTCCTGGCTGCGTCCGGCCTTGCTGAGGGCAAAGGCCGACATGCGTTGATAAAAAGGCCTCTGGCCGGAATCGGAACTCTCGGCCAGGCGGGAATAGATGTCGGCCGCAGCTGCGAAGTCGCCCCGTTTTTTCATCTGCTCGGCCTTGACCTTGAGCAAGGCGGGATCGTCGCGGCGCGAGGGCAGGCGCAGCATGCGGTCCAATTCCTGCTCGGCCTGTTCGGGACGCTTTTCTTCCACCTTGAGCTGCAAAAGGCGCGAAGAAGCGAAGTCGTCGCCGGGGCGGATGCGAAGAAGCTCCTGGTAGCAGCGGCGTGCCTCGTCGTTGTGTCCCAAGCCTTCGTGGCAGCGGGCCAGTGAGCTGAGGACGTATGGATTGGTGTCGCGGTCGTCCAACTGCATGAGCAGCGCCAAGGCCTCCTGATAGCGTTTGAGGGGGATCAGGCTGTCGGCCTGGCGCTTCAGGTAGAAAGGGCGATCGCGCAGGCTGTGGGCCTGGCGGAATTCCTGGTAAGCCTGGCGGTGGCGCTGGGCGTCGAGCAGGAATTCGCCACGCAAGGCATGATAGTCGGCGATTCCCTGCCCTCTTTGCTTGAGCGACGCCATCAAAGAGCGGGCGTCCTCCAGGCGCCTTTGCTGACGGTAGGCGTCGGCCAAGGCCAGTTCGAAACGGATTTCATCCGGATAGCGGTCCAGCGCTGTCTTGGCCTCCTCCTCCATCTGCTCCCAATCACGGCGCCCTTTCAAGTCGTAAATCCGAGACAGCAAAAGCCGTTTTTCGCTTTCCTCCCAGTGCATGGGCCGAGTATAGGAATTTCACGCCAGGCCGCAAAGTCGCGAAGGACTCCTACCCTTTGGGCCTTTGCGTCTTGGCGCGAGATCCCTCCTGCCAGATTTCGATGCTGTGAAAGTGCCCCAGGGGACCTCTTCCTTTTCCTAGAGGCAGAGAGTGGCGGATGGCTTCGGTGACGTAGCTCTTGGCCTGGAGAAGAGCCTCGCGCAGGCCCTGGCCGCGGGCCAGGCAGGCAGCGATGGCCGAGGCGAAGGTGCAGCCGCTGCCGTGGGTGTTTGCGGTGTCGATGCGGTCGGCTGGGAATGGGATCCATTCCTGTCCGTCGAGAAGATAATCGACTGAACGGCACGGATCGTCGGAATGCCCTCCCTTGATCACGACTGAACGGGCACCCCAAGCCAGGATCTGCCCTGCCGCCTGACGCGCTTCGGATGAACTGGTGATGCGCATTCCTGTCAAGGCCTCGGCTTCGTGCAGATTGGGCGTCACAATGGCAGCCAAGGGAAAGAGATCGCGCTTCAAGGCCTCCACCGCCTGCGGTTGGATAAGCGGATCGCCACCCGTGCTGACCATGACCGGATCCACCACCAAGCGCTCCACTTCAAAGCGCCGCAGCTGCTCGGCCACGCTGCGGATAATGGCGGAGTTGGAGAGCATTCCCGTCTTGACGGCATCGGCGCCGATGTCCTCCAGCACGGCCTGGATTTGCCTGGCAACGCAGTCAGCCGGCAAATCGGAAGCCATGTGGACCTTGCGGGTGTCTTGGGCCGTCACGCAGGTGACGGCGCTCATGCCGTGGACGCCCAAGGCGGCAAAAGTCTTGAGGTCGGCCTGAATCCCGGCGCAGCCGCCGCTGTCCGATCCGGCGATGGTGAGGGCTGCGGGGATGGTGGCCATTTGCGGCAGTATAGCTGGGAGAGCCCGCGCTTGGGGCGAAGCGGCCGAGTGAGCTTGCGGTCAAATCCGGGTTAAAACCTCTTTTGGGTCACGTAGCGTTCTTCGCCGGGGGAGGGAGCTTTGGGACGCGCTATGGGGCGCCTGGGCAGCGGACGGGCTTTGGAGCGCAGGAAGAGGACCGGCAACATGGCCAGCATGCCAAGCAAGGCACCCACCGCCAGCCAGGTAAGGCTGAAGCCTTGGGCGAAGGAACCGGCCAATCCGGCGGGATGAATGTCGAAGCGTAGATCGCTGAGCGGGATTTTCTGACCGTCGGCAGCCACAAGCCGCGTGTGCAGAACCGCCTGCTGCGGCTGGCTGACATCCCCTTCGAATCGCCACAGCCACTGAGTGCTCTCGCGCGGCGCAACTTCGCGCTGAGCGTCCCCCTCGCTGAGCGAAATGGAAAGATCCTGCGAAGAGCTGCGCCAGCCGGCTTCCACTTTGAGCGTTTCCCCCAGAGCGTCCCTGAGCTTGCGCTCTTCGGGGGTCAGCTGCACGGTGTCGGGCGAATCGACGCTCAGGCTCACCGAATAGCTTTGGCCCGTCTGAGCAGGTTGCTGAATCTCAAGGGCTGCAATCTTGCGCTCCTGCAGCAGCAGGTCGGCCACCAAAAAACTCCCCTCGTCGCGTTCTTCGCTGCGCGGATCCAGCCGCAGGGCATTGCTGAGCGCCACGACCGTTTCCAAGCTCTCCTTGGCGTTCTGGGTTTCGATGAAGCGGGAGCTAAGGCTTTTGCGGTCGCTGGTCAGGGACCTCAGGTCGCGCCGAAGCTTGTTGCGCTCGCTTTGGGCCCTGGACAGGTCTCGGGCCAGCTTTTGATTCTCTTGGGTCTTTTCTTCCAGGTCCGCTTGAGCTTTTTCGACTTCCCCGGTGAGTCGGTCGCGTTCGGTCTTGAGGTCTTCGACAGTCTTGTTGAGGCGGGTGAGGTTACGGCTCAGGTCATCCGCGGACGACGTTCGAACATCCAGGGCACGGGCCATATCCTCGATCTGCTTCTTATAGTCCTCAGAGCTGCTGCGCAGCCGGTTGACCTCGCGCTGCAAGGCGGATTTTTCACTCACCAGATTCTCGCGTTCCAGCTTGAGCGAGTCGACCGCCGACTCGTTATCCGCGTTCTCTCGGCGGACTTGCCGCAAAGAGCTTTCGGCCTTTTGGCGGCGCTTTCCTTCCTCCTCAAGCTGGGAGCGGACCTGCTCCAACTGCGATTCGGCACGCGAGGCTCGTTGGCGCGACTGCTCCACGGCGGGGATCTCACTCGAAATGGACCGGATCACGAATTCGCGCGAACTCCCAGTGGTTTTCCCCATTTCCTGAACCAAGCGCCCGAATTCCTGCTTGAGGTAGGCTTGCCTGGCATTGTTGATGTCCTGGTTTGAAAGCCCCTCGGTGAAGACCTTGTCCAGCGCCGTGTCAAAGAGGGGACGCTGGCTGAATTGGTCCTCCAGCTGAGTGGGGAACCGGAAGACGACTTCGTTCTGCCGGCTCAGGTCGACGGATGATGCCTGCAGGCGGATCTCCTGTCCGGCGAACTTGATCTGGGTCACGCGAACCTGCTCGCCTACCTTGAAAGTCAGCCCGGTCTCGGAAGGCCCGGAAAAGGGAGTCACGCCCCCAGGCCGCACCAGCAGTTCCTGGCGTGCGCCGTAGATGGGAATTCTGAGGAAGAAGGTCCGGTTGACGTACTGCCGCACATACTGGTCCTGGATCTCGCGGCGGACACCTGCCTGCAGGATTGCCGATGTCGCCGAGAGGACAAGGGCGGCCAGGATGAGGATGCCGGCTGGACGATGCATGGGTTCGCTCCTTTGCCAAGATTTCATGGAATTTTAGCACAGGCGCAAGTGAGTACTGGGCGGCGGGGTGGATGCAAAGCGTCCCTTTTTGCCTTGGCCTGAGAACTGCCAGCTCTTTACCGCTACGACGTGCCGGTGTCGCATGGGACAGGTAGAATCACGCCATGCAGCAGCAGTGCCTTTTCGACCTGGACAGCCCAGGCATTCATTTCGCGGCCACCACTGGCGACACCAACAAGCTGATGCACAGCGACCGTGCAGCTCATGACTGGTACCGGTTCGTTCTCTCCTTTCCCCCGCACTTGGTCCGCCATTATCTGGAGCAATTCGAAATCGAAACAGGGCAATGCGTGCTCGATCCCTTTTGCGGTACGGGCACAACGCTGGTCGAATGCAAGAAGTTGGGTATCGAAAGTGTTGGAGTGGAAGCCAACCAGATGGCCTACTTCGCTTCCAAGGTCAAGACGGATTGGTCGCCGGATTCGGGTGCCTTGCGCCGCCACGCAGAAAAGATCGCCGATGCCTGCCATCGAGTTCTCAGCAGCCAGCAGCTGGCGGACGTTCCTGACCAAATAAACCTCAATGGCCAGCCGCTCAGGACACTGCCTCCAGAGCAGGCCAGATTGTTGATCAAGGACTCCATCAGCCCACTGCCTCTTCATAAGACCCTCGTCTTATTGAGCCGCCTGGCCTGCCAAGCCGACCAGCGTCATGAACGGCACGAGCGTTTAGCGCTCGCCAAAGCGCTGGTTTCTTCCATTTCGAATCTGAAGTTTGGGCCGGAAGTGGGAGTGGGGCGCAAGAAAAGGGACGCGGTGGTTATCGCAGCCTGGCTTTCGCAATTGGACTGCATTGCCTCCGACCTGGAGTCCCTAAGAGAGTTGGATCCAGCTGCGGTGCTTACTCACCATGCCGATTCCAGGCAAATCGGCAGCCTTTTGCGCCCCAATTCGGTCGATGCCGTGATCACATCCCCTCCCTATCCGAACGAAAAGGACTACTCACGAACGACCCGGCTTGAATCCGTGCTCTTAGGCTTCATGCGGGACCGGCGCGAATTGAGATCGATGAAGCAGACCTTTATCCGGTCCAACACGCGCGGTGTGTATGTGAAGGATAGCGATGACGAGTGGATCGAAGCCTTTGCCAGCATCAAGCGGATCGCAGACGAGATCGAAAGAAGGCGTATCGAGATGGGCAAGACCTCCGGGTTTGAACGCCTCTATGCCCGGGTGACCAAACTTTATTTTGGGGGAATGGTGCGTCACCTGTCCGAGATGAAATCCGTGCTGCGCCCCGGAGCCCGCCTCGCATACGTGGTCGGCGACCAGGCATCCTACCTTCGCGTCATGATCCGAACGGGCGAAATCCTCGCCGAGATCGCCGAAGGGCTGGGCTACAAGGTGGAAGGCATCGATCTTTTTCGAACCCGCTTCGCAACTGCGACCGGTGAGCAGCTTCGCGAAGAGGTAGTGGTTTTGCGCTGGCCAAGCTGAGGCAAGGAAAAGGTGGCTGACAAGAACCGATACACGAAGCTGATCGAGGCCGTATTCTTCGAACACTACAAGAAAGGGGACGTCGATTTTGTCTTTGATAGACAAGAGCTTGTCGAGTGGGCAGGCAAGCTCAACATCGCGCTTCCCAAGAACCTCGGGGACATTGTCTACTCATTCCGATATCGGATTCCGCTGCCTGTATCGATCCAAGCACTTGCACCAGCCGGCAAGGACTGGATCATCCTGCCGGCGGGCCGTGCAAGATACCAGTTCACCCTCACCGAGCTTCCCCATATTCTCCCCAATCCAAACCTGGCAATCACCAAGATCCCAGATGCCACGCCTGGCGTTATTGTCAAATATTCTCTGACTGACGAACAGGCTCTTTTGGCCAAGTTGAGGTACAACAGGCTCATCGACATTTTTACTGCTACTACTTGCTACTCACTTCAGAGCCACCTCCGAACCTATGTGAGGGATACCGGTCAGATTGAAACCGATGAAGTCTACGTTGGCCTGGACCGGCGGGGAGTTCACTACGTCTACCCTGTTCAGGCCAAAGGTGGACGCGATAGGCTCAGCGTCGTTCAGGTCAAGCAAGATCTGCAAATGTGCGCTGCGAAATTTCCGAATCTCGTATGTCGTCCGATAGCTGCCCAATTCATGACAGAAGATGATATAGCACTGTTTGAAATGGTGGAGGAAGAGGGAAACGTGAAGCTGGCCATGGAAAAGCATTACCGGCTTGTTTCGCCGGACGAGCTGTCGGAGGAAGATCTGAGGCGATATTCTCGTTTGACTGACTAAGTACTGCCTTCCGTAAATACGCTGGCATTCGGCCGCCCCTGAATCCGCGCCGCGGGCACCTGGCTCGCTCGCC
>JANQFM010000851.1 GCA_028277865.1 Acidobacteriota bacterium | reverse complement strand
GACCTGGAGCCCGGAACCCGGAACCCCTGACCGCCGCCGGACCCCTCGCAGCCAGATTTGACTCAATCGTGAAGAACCCTGAAACCCTAGCGGCCTAGCCCGACTTTACCGCCAAATTTCTGAAGAAGCCATTTTAGAAGGGATTGCAGCCAGTTTTTGTATGACCTACGCGGAATGGTAGCGGCTCAAACCCAAAGCTTCGTAAAGCCGCCTCTGGGAGGGCGTCATCTGGGAAAGCGTCGTGTGGATGACCGGCTTTTTCTTGCGGCCTTCAGGCGGATAGATCACCGCCACTTCGCGGATGCCGCTCAACTCCTTCAGCAAGGCCGGAATGGAGCGCTGAATCCCGCTTTGGTGCAGTTCCCGGCGGAGCAGGCTGCACAGCAGCAGGGCCAGGATGCAGCAGAACACATGCACCCGGATCTTCTGGTCGGTCCAGTGAAACTGGGGCCGCAAACAGATGTGGCGGGGGTTTTTCAGGCACCGGAAGCTGTCTTCAATCAAGTACTGGCTGCGGTAGCCCCGCACGATCTCGGCGTCGGACCAGTCCTCATTGTCGGTAAACAGGATCGTCTTGCCCAGCAAAGTGTCCTGCAGGTGCTTCCAGGCCCGGTCGTCGAAGCGCCAGGTGAGCCAGGGCAGGCCCTCGTGCTCGTGCACCTCGACCTGGAACAGCTCGCTCATGTGGCGGGCCCGCAGCCAGCCGCGCACCTTTTTGCGGACGCTTTCGACCGTGGGCCTGCGGCCCCGGCGCAGCACTCCCGCTCGCCGCAGGTGCAGCCGTTCGCCCAGCTGCCGGAGCCGCTGGCAGCGCTTGGCAATTTCGCGCAGCAGGGTGCGCACCTGAGCCCGGAACAGATTCTGGTTGAAGGCGACCACCACCGTGCGTTCAACCCCAAAAACCTCCTGGAGTGTGCGGTAAGTGCGCACGGCGGCAAGGCCGTCCGGCTGCAGCGAGCGGAATTTCTCGTCGGGGACGGCCAGCAGGCCCGGATGCTGAGTCGGCACCAGAGATCCGATGAAGTGGTAGGGCCCCTGGGCCACGGCGTCCAGGTTCTCCTGGGAGTTGTTCCCCTTGTCGAAGACGAGGGTAATGTGCTCGGCCTGGCCGGCGATCTCGCGGCATCGCGCGGCCAGCTGATCGGTCAGGCCAGAGAAAGTGGGCGCATCGGGGCGGCCGCCCGGATAGGCCTGGTGCAGGAGCGGGACCTGAGAGTCGGCGGCGATCAAAAGGGCCACCCCCACGATGCGCAGCGAGGCTCGCCCTTCCTTGCTGTGGCCGCGTTGGGCCAGAGTGCTGCGCTCGTTGAACGTATCGATGAAGGTGAAAAAGTTGGTGGCGTCAAACAGCAGCCGCGACAGGTCGATCCCAAACTCCCGCACCGCCTGAAGCGTCACGTCGCGCTCGATGGCGGCCAGAGCCTCGGGCAAGACCCGGTCCATGTTTTCCCAGAAGCGCTGGCTGGTGAGCTGAGAGGCCTGCACGGGCAGCAGGCGGCGCAGGACGGTGCCCTGGAACCACTTGCCGATGGCCGCCTTGCTGCAGGGAGCCACGCAGCGGTTCAGGGCGGCGGTGAGCAGGTAAGTCCCCACGCTGGGGCCGTCCCCTTTCTTGGGCACGTGGCGGTCGATGTGCTCGGCCAGGCGCAGGCGCCCGGCCAGGTCATACAGGGCGGCGACGGCGCCGAACTCGGCCAGGGTCGCTTCTTGGGGCGGCCGGCCGGGGGCCTTTTCGGTGGCGCTGCTCATCACGGCGATGATGTCCTCGGCGCGGCCCAGGTACTTCTGCCAGACGATTTTGGGCTTGCCGTCCACGCGCTGGCACTCGCGGGCGTAAAAGTAGGCTTTGCCCCGGATGATTTTCTTGGTGATGCTGGCCATAGGACAGGTCATACACTATCCGGCTGACATTTTCAGGGCACCAGCTATGACAGGCAGCTTCTGCCAGCCAACCCGACCTCAACCGGCAATCTTTACAGGTCATACATTTTCAGCGGTGGGGTGGCTGTTCTTCCAAGCCTGGATGGGATCTCATAAATCCAGCCCCGACAGGGCTTTCAGTCCTGATAGAGAGGGGGGACTGCACTGAAATCTCTTGGCAGGAACTTAGGAGCACGGTAAAGTCGGGCTAGTGGAGCAATGCTCATCGGGCTGAAGAAGACGCAACGACACTGGGTCGCTGCGGCGGCGCATCTTTTTCCAGGCCGCTTCAGCGGCATTTCCCGAAGGGCTTCAGCCCTGAGGGTCATTAGGCCAGTCCTTTAGGGCTGGAATGGGAGCAGGCGGTTCACAGCCAGCCCGTTTCCGAACGGGCTTCCCAGCCGGCTTGAGCCATTCTGCTGGACCGGCCTCGGATCATCGTCGCGGTTGATCCGCTCCAGACGACCGTGTCCTCACTCCCACTGCACGTAGGCGCTTGAGATCTGCCCAAGGGAAGGGGTCCCCGCCAGTTGCATGATT
>JANQFM010000847.1 GCA_028277865.1 Acidobacteriota bacterium | reverse complement strand
CTGCAGGCCAGATAGTAGAACTCGTCGCGGAAGTATCCGTAGCCTTGAATCCCCGCCAGGTGAATGAGCAGTTTGAGCGAGGCAAAGCTGAGCAGGAGGATCCACTCCGCTCGCGGCAAGGAGTGACGTATCGGTGCGTTGTCCATAATCTGCCTCCTCGACCGATTCGGTCGACCGCCCCACATTAAAGCCGCCGCAGGACCGGAAGGCAAACCGAGTGGGATGAATGAGTGGCCAGCGGGGACAAATCGAGAATCAAAAGCGGAAACCCAACCAAAGCTGCCGTTGTCACGTTCCTTGAGGAACGGCCATTCAACCGGTGGCCGGTGACCTCAGCGATGATGTTGAAGCTACTGTCGCAGTAAAGCAGTGGAACGCTGGCCAATTCGACTGCTGCCACAACTTCCAGGCCGCTTCAGCGGCTTTTCCCGAGGGGCTTTCAGCCCTGAGGGTTGATAGGCCAGTCCTTCAGGGCTGGTGTCGAAGCGGTCGATTCATTCGTAGCCCGTTTTCGAACGGGCTTTGTCCGACCGGCTTGAGCCACCCGGTCAGCCAGGTGCCCAATTTCAGTCACAGGCGATACCTTGCAGCCAGTTGCGGATTCGGCTTTTGCTGGGGAACCGTGGACGGCTGAAGCCTCGGATGGTAAGCCCGTTGAAACGGGCTCTGGGTTCTGCGCGTCCGCCTGCAACCAGCCCTAAAGGACTGGCCTAACAACCCTCTGGGCTGAAGCCCTTCGGGCAGCCCGCTGAAGCGGGCAGAAGTTCGGCACCAGAACCGCAATTTGATTCGGCCAAGTCCGTTCCATACAATGTACATATGGTGGGGCTTCGGTTTGAATGGGACGAGCGCAAGGACAGATCGAACGCCAAAAAACACGGCGTCGGCTTTGAGGAGGCACGGATGGCCTTCTACGATGAGCATGCTGTTCAATTCTTCGATCCTGAGCACTCCGAGGACGAGAACCGGTTCATCCTGCTGGGAATGAGCTTCAAACTGCGCGTTGTGGTGGTGTGCCACTGCTACCGCGAAAGCGAGTTGGTCATCCGCCTGATTTCCGCCCGCAAGGCGGACAAGAGTGAAGAGCAAGACTACTGGAGACGGCGGTCATGAAAGAGCACTATGATTTCTCCAAGATGAAGGGACGCAAGAATCCCTACGTCAAGCATCTCAAGCAATCGGTCACCATGCGGCTTGATCGGGACACCGTTGCCTATTTCAAGTCCATGGCTGAGGAAGCTGGCATTCCTTATCAGACCCTGATCAACTTGTATTTGCGGGATTGCGCTCTGAATCAGAGAAAGCTGCGAATGAAGTGGGCCTCCTGACGAGGACCAGCGGCGAAGCTGTTTGGCATTCTTCCGCACAACGCAGCCATCGAGTATGTGGGATCAGGAATCTGAGGGCTGCGGAAAATCGACTCTGGGAGCTGTCAATCTCTGCCTGCCTCCTCGGCAGAGCCGGGGGAACTCTTAAATTTCGCTGTCTGATGTAAACGGGGATCCAGGATAGTCGCTTCCCAGCAATTTGGCATCGCCCTTGGCCAGAATTCGGACCAGTTCGTCGTGAAAATAGTCCACGCTGCAGGCCACGCTCGGATGGATCCGCTTCTGGTACGTTGCGCGACTTCGATCAATATCCCTTGATAAACGCCGGTAAAGATCTCCTCCCTGGCGTCCTTCCTCTATCATATCCTCATTGTAGAGTTTGATTTCGGAAACCAGCAGCCGCGCGAAGCGGCGAGCCTCATCGTGGGCTTTTCCCTCCTCTTCGGGTGAAAGCGCTTCAGACCCAGGATAGTCGCTCCCCATTAGGCCCGATTTTCCTCTGGCAAGTATTCGGACCAATTCCTCGTGAAAATGGTCTACGCTGCAGGCCACGCTCGGATGGATTCGCTTCTGGTACGCTTCGCGACTTCGATCAATTTCCCTTGATAAACGATGGTAAAGATCCCTTCCCTGGCGTCCTTCCTCGACCATATTCTCGTTGTAGAGTTTGATTTCGGAAACCAGCAGCCGCGCGAAACGGCGAGCCTCATCGTGGGCTTTTTCCTCCTCCTCGGGAGAGAGAACCGAGGAGATGCGGGGTTGCGAAGGTTGCTTCGTTTGGGGGTGCCGAGTCGGCTCAGATTCTGTACACGACGTAGATGCCAAAGAAAAGAATTTGGCAAAAGATTCTGCCGTCGGGAATCGTCTATTCGAATCTTCGTTGAGAGCCCGCATCAGCGCCTGGCGGGCCGGCACTGAGAGTTCTATGCTGTCCAGTGCGTCCCGGATCTCCCTTTCGCTTCTTCCCACGGAGTCCCCGCCGACCAGCGCCCACAGTGCTGTGCGAGCCAGAGAAAACACGTCGCAAGCAGGTGTGACCTTGCCCTCCCCCCGCAAGACCTCGGGAGCGCCGAAGTCGAAGGTGCCCAGACCCTGACCAATCCGGGTTTCCTGCGTCGTGTCGGGTGCCCAGACCAGGTCAAAGTCAGTCAGGACGCCGCGATTGGCAGCCATCAAAAGAATGTTGGCGGGCTTGACGTCGCGATGCACCAGCTGATCTTGCTCCCAGGCGTAGTGCAGGGCCGAAGCCACGTCGAGGATGATCTGCAGGATCTCGGCCTGAGAAAGGGCGCCCCCCTGCACCGCTTCGGCCAAGTTCCCGCCGGGCATGTATTGCATGGCGAAAAAGCGGTAGTCGTCCTCCTCGCCCTTGTCCAGCAGCACTGGGACGATGTGAGGGTGCTGCAGCTTGGCCATCCTTCGGGCGCCGCGGAAAAAGCGGCGGATGAAGCTGCTGCTGTCCGAGTATTGGCCGTGCAGAACCTTGAGGGCTACGAACTGCTCGCCAATGCTGTCCCAGGCTTTCCAGATGGAGCCGAAGCCACCCTGGCCGAGCTTTTGCTGCAGGCTGAAGCGGTCCAGGAAGTTGTCGCCGGGCTGCAGTTGAGGCCCGCTGCGCATGGCGCGTTTGAGATCCCGGATCTGTTGATCCAGTTCGACTGTCTTCTCGCCTCGGGCCTTTCGTTCGGCCCGTTGCTGGCAAAGGGACTTGAGTTGATCTTCCGGGTGTGCAGCCGCAGCAGGATGCTTTGAACCATCCAGCCGGAGGCGCAAGGCATCCAGAAGAGGACGAGCCGCCTCGGGGCCGCTATCCAGCCGGAATTCTGAAAGATCCGCGTCTTGAATCTCCCCGAAGCCTGCCGGAACTGGCACATTTGAATCCAGTTTGACTGGGACCAGCTTGTCGGCCCGGGCGGCCCGCTCCGCCTCTTCGCGAACCCATCGGGAATCGCAGGACCGGTGTGTCCAGAGAACCACCACGGCCCGAGAGCCATCGAGTTGCTTTTCGAGAGTGTCGCGCCAGCTTTGACCCGGCAGAATGGACCGGTCCCAGAACACGTTCCAACCTTGCTGCTCGAACAGGCGGACGAACTCCCCGGCCCTATCCTCGTCCTCCCGAGCGTAACTGAGGAAGATGTCGTATCTTTCTGCTCGGCTCACTACGCCCATCCTGCAACTACCAGACAGAAAATCGTTTTCAATCTGGATGGACTATACCGTATTCTGCATCCCCAAATGCACCCGTACCGCGCAGAAACCTTAGCTGAAGACGTTGCCGATTGTTGCGGATTTCTTGACAGATCGGCACCTTGCGGTCGATACTCTTGGCAAGGAATTGATTATGGCAATCCAGCGTCAGAGACTCTCGATCCATGCCGAAGCCGCGCTGATCGAGGCCTTGAAGATCATCGCTCGACAGGAAGGCCGAGAATTGGACTTGGTTCTCGAGGAAGCCATACGAGAGTTCGTCGAAAAGAAAAAGGGTGCCTCCTCTCGCCAGTCGGTCCTGTCGCATTTTCGGGACAGCGTAAAAAAGAATCGTCGCCTAGGCGAGCTGCTGGCGCAATGAGCTACGCCTATCCGACTCTGCAAGAATTGCTGGCGATTCACGAAATCTTGATCGAGGAATTCGGCGGCAGCAGCGGGCTGCGGGATCCTGGCGCATTGGAAGCTGCTTGGATGCGTCCTCAGTCTGGCTACTACGGCGACATCGTCGAGGAAGCTGCGGTTCTCATGGAGAGCTTGGCACTCAACCATGCATTCGTGGACGGAAATAAACGCCTTGCATTCTTCGCCTCGGATACATTTCTGCGCATGAACGGAAGATTCATTGAATGCGAGGCCGAGGAGGCATACGCCTTCTTTATGGATTTATTCCGCTCCAACCGGTTTCGATTCAAAGCGCTGGAACGTTGGCTGCGGAAAGCCGTTCACTCCTTGCCGGGCTCCAGAAAATAAAGCTCCGTCTTCCTAAACCTCTGTGCCCTCTGAGTCTCTGTGGCAATCTCGCTCTGGCATTCAGCTGCGCCGCGCCAGTTGAGCTCGGTGGAAGAAATAAAGGTAGGCCTTCTGCAGCCACTCGATCAGCTTGATCTCGGGCATAAAAGCGAAAAAGCGGTATTTGAGGCGGAAGCGCAAGATGCGATAGTAGACCGAGTAAAGCCCCATCAGCAGCGGCTTGAAGCGGTTGTTGCAAAAGCGCTCGAAGGCCTTGCGCTCGAAAAAGCGGCTCATCACGTTGACCTTGGTGACGAACTTGCTCTGCTCCTCGGAGAGGAAGGGATTGTTGTTTTCGCCGAAGTGAAAGTGGCTCCAGCCCTCCAAGGTGTCGGGCATCTTCATGCCGTAGACCAGGCGGGCCTTGTCGTAGAGCGTGGTGCCCGGATAGGGGGTGTAGACAGCCACGGGGGCGGTTCCGGCGTTTTTGTTGCCCTGCAGCAGCTCGAACATGAAGTCGACCGTTTCCAGGGTCTCCTGGCGGTCTTCGTTGGGGAAGCCGGCCATGAAGCCGTACTTGACGTAGACGTCCGATCCGGCCAGCAGCTGGTTGACCTGGCGCACCTGGTCCAGGCTGTTGCGCTTCATGATCTCCTTGAGGCGCCTTTCCGAACCCGACTCGATGCCCACCCAGAGCTCCTTGAATCCGGCCCGGTAAAGCTTGTCCAGCATGGCCGGGGAGCGCTTGTGCAGGTAGTCGATGCGGCAGGGCACCTGGATGAGCAGGTTGAGGTCCTTTTCGATGAGCAGGTCGCAGATCTTTTCGACGCGGCCCGGATGGCCGAAGAAATAGTCGTCCTCAATGAAGATGGCCCGCACGCCGTAGCGGTGAACCACCTCTTCGATGTCTCTTACCGTCCGTTGAGCCGAAAAATGGCGGAAGCGGCGCTCGTTGAACTTGAGGTTGTAGCAGAACTCGCAGTCGTAGGGGCATCCCCGGCTGGTCACCACTTGCAGCTGCCTTTGGCCGGTGGAGGGCGCGGTGGTGAAGTAGTGGTCCATGTCGATCAGGTCGTAGTCGGGGGGCGGAATGGCGTCCAGCTCTTCGATGAGAGGACGGGCCGGAGTGAAGCGCAGCTTGCCGTTGTCCTTGTAGCCCAGCCCTTGAATGCCGCTCAGGTCGCTGCCGCGGCGCAGGGCGTCGGCCAGTTCGATGAGGGTGATCTCCCCCTCGCCCAGCACCACCAAGTCGCACAGATCATCGCGCAAAGTGGAGTCGGGGCACAGGGTGGGATGCACTCCGCCCCAGACGATAGGTACGCTGGGATCGACGCTGCGCACCGCCCGGGCAGCCTGGAGGCCTCCCCGGATCTGTAGCCCGGTCATGCTGGAAACGCCCACCAAAAGGGGACGCTCGCGGCGCAGGGCCTCCTCCACATCCTGAGCGAAGGTGCGGCTGATGCGCTCGTCCAGGATCTCGACCCGGTAGCCGGCCCGCTTGAGCACGGCTGACAGGTAGAGGCAGGAAAGGGGCAGCCCCACGTTGATGCCGAAGACGTCCATCCCGGTGACGGGATAGATGAGCAGCACCTTGCCGAGGTCCCGTGTTTCGTCGCGCTGCCAAGGGAATTCCACGCTCATAGTCTAGTTCAATGCGGAGGCTGTCTTCCAGAAAACCGCAGAGAGCGAGGAACAGAACGCAGAGAGCGCTGAGGGTCTTTCTCTGCGAACTCTGCGTCTTCTCTCTGCGTCCTCAGCGGTTATCCCCATTCCCGACTCCTCTTTCAATCCCGGAACAGCCAGTTCTTGTATACCTTTTCCGCCGCCGTGGTCAGGCCGGGGAGGTTGCGCTGCATGTAGGGGCGGATTCGGATCAGGGGGGACATCCAGCGGGGGTGATTGAGATAGTCGCAGTTGCCGCAGATGGGCAGCTTCTTGAAGTCCCGCCGGTAAAGCTGGCGGCGGCGCTCGTTGAAGGCGTCCGAATGCCACACCTCGTGGATGCTGTGCTCCCGCACATTGCCCACCGTATAGGCGGCTTCAGAGTCGAAGCAGCACAAGGCCACCCGGCCATCGGCCAGGATGGTGATGTAGTGGTAAAGGCGCTCGCAGAAGTTGACCTTGAAAGGGGTGCGGCCGTTGTTGTCGAGTTGCCCCGCCCAGTTGAAATAGACCGAAAAACGAATTTCGTCGGCTTCGGCCCAGATGCGCTCGAATTCCCGCCTTTGGTGCTTGTTTTCCTGGATGGTCACCATGGCCACCGAGATCTTGGGCTTGGCCTTGCCCAACTCGTTGCGGCGGCGGATGAAGTGCAGTACGTTGGAGCGCACTTCGTCCCAGTCCAGGTTGATGCGGATCTTCTCGTAGGTCTGCTTGTCGGCCCCGTCGAAGGAGACGATCATGCTGTCCAGCAGTTCGTCCTGCAGGATCTCCTCTCCCAGCTCCGCATTGAGCTTGCTGCCGTTGGTGGTCAGGTTGATATGCGTGTCGGGGGCCAGCCGGCGCATGGTGCGGAAGTAGTCGGTGACGCCCGGAACCAGCAGTGTTTCGCCGTGCAGGAAGGGCAGAAACTTGCGTGCCTTGCGCTGGCCGCACTCGCGGGCGATCTTGGTGAAGAGGTCCAAGGGCATAATGGCCCGCTTGCGCTTCATCCCCGGCGTAGCGCAGATGGTGCAGCGCGCGTTGCAGATGTTGGTCAGCTCCACGTAGACGTGGTCTGGAAAGTCCGGGTAGCGGTACATGGTCAGTTGGCAGTTGGCAGTTGGCAGTTGGCAGTTGGGAAACAGAAGAACAGGAATCTTTTCTGGCTTTCGAGCTCCCGCTGACAACTGACAACTGACAACTGAAAACTCTCCTAATTCGTTCTCGACATGGCCGAATCCCTTTGCAGGAATTCGGGCAGGAAGTTTCGTTCCAGAGCCTTTAGGTACTTCATGCCTGATCGGACGTTGAAAAGGCGCGGCAGCATGCGGATGAAACGAAAGCGGCTCAGGAAAAACAACAGGTAAGCCTTGCGCTGCATGCGCCGCAGGCTTTGAAAGTCGAATTCATCGGTTCGGATGCGGGCCACTTCGTGCAGGTGGTCCATCTGTCGGTTGTGGTCGGCCATCCCCAGGCGATCGATCTGGCGGCTCAGCTCGGTTCCAGCGTAGGGGACCACGATGCTGAAAAGCGCCTCGTCGAATCGGGTTCTGCAGGCATAGCGGATGGTCATGTTCATCTCTTCAAGGGTCTCTGTGGGGAAGCCGATCATGAAGAATCCCATGGTGCGGATGCCGTACTTGCGGGTCCAGCCGAGGACGTCCTTGAGCAGGTAGTGCTTGAGGTATTTCTTGCTGATGCTCTGCACGCGGGGGCTGGCCGATTCGACGGCGATGGCCATGTAGTGGGTTCCGGCGGCGGCCAGCTTTTGAACCAGTTCCTCGTCCAGCCGTTCCAGACGGACACCGTTGCCGAACTGCAGGGCAACTTGCAACCCCTCTTCCACGATCATGTCGCAGATGCGCTTGGCGCGCTGCATGTCGAAGTTGAAGATGTCGTCTTCGATCATGAACTCCCGGATGCGGTACTGGTCGTAAAGCAGGCGCATTTCAGCCAGTACGTGCTCAGGGCTGCGGGCGCGGAACTTCTTGCCGAACAAGTCGTGGCAGTAGGTGCAGTGCCAGGGGCATCCCCGGCTGGTGAAAATCTGTATGGCCCTCTTGTACTTAGGGGTGTAACGGGCCGATTCGGCAGTCGCATAGGCATCCAAATCGAGCAGTTCGTAGGCCGGCAACGGAATGTCGTCGGGCTCGGAAAGCAAGGTGCGGGGCGGATTGCAGACCGGCTCGCCATTGCTGTCCTTGTAGGCCAGGCCCTTGATGCGGCCCCAATCCTCATCGCCGGCGCACTGCTGCAGGAACTCTTCGAAGGTGTCTTCGCCTTCGCCCATGCAGACGAAATCGCAGTAGTCCTTGCTGACCACCTCCTCAGCCAGGATGGTGGGGTGCTGGCCTCCGAAGATGATCTTGATCTGGGGGCAAAGCCTGCGCACCTTGCGGGCGGTGATTTCGGAGCCTTCAAATTCGGCTGTCATGCAGCTGAAGCCCGCCACGTCCCAACGACGCTCGGAGAGGGTCTTCTCCAGCACGGCATCGCCGTCCTCTTCCAAAGCCAGGTCCAGGATCCGGACGTCATGACCGTTGCGGCGCGCGATGGGGGCGATATAGGCCAGCCCGATGGGAATGCCCAGGATCATGTCCATGAATGTAGGCTTGGCCCGAATCAGCAGAACGTTCATTGCCAATTGTCAGTTGCCGGTTGTCAGTTGTCGGTTGGAGAGGGGAAGCTGCAGAGAGAGGGAAGGGTCTTCTCGGCGAATCCCTGCGCTCTTCCTCTGTGTTCTGTGCGGTTCACTCCGGTCTCCTCTTATCTGTCTCTAAACAGCGGCAGTTTGTAGAAGATTACCATTTTTTCCATCTTGGGGATCCATTGGCGGATCTTGAACATGTCGATCATGAAGGTTCCCAGGATGACGGGCAAGCGGGGATTGGGGGCGTGGCAGTCCTGGCAGTCCGGATAGTCGTTCAAGTCCCCCTTGAGGTGCGCTTGGCGCATACGCTGCATCTGCGGAGAATTCCACAGTTTTTCGATAGGCTGCTGCTTGACGTTGCCGAAAGGCTCCGAACGCCAGGTGTGGCAGCAGGGGAAGAAGTCTCCGTTGTATTTGACAGTGGGCGGCCCCTGCCAAAGCTGGTAGCAGGGGTTGCGGCGCCGATCGTGCTGGATGCGCTCTGCCAGGGCCACCTCCTCAATGACGATCTCGTCTTCCTTGATGCGCACCTCGTCCACCCCTTCGATGGACCACATCTGATGGAAGTCCTTGACCTGGTGAGCGTTTTCAGGCAGTCGCACCATCTGCAGGACGACAAAAATGTCGGATCCCATTTCCTTCTTGAGCTTCAAGAAGCGGTGAATGTTGGCCTGGACCTTTTCGAAGCGGGCGTTCTTGCGGTACTTTTCGTAGACTTCCTTGGTGGTCCCGTCAAAGGCGATGATCAGGTTGTCCAGCCCCGACTCGATGAGCAGCCGCCCCCGCCTTTCGTCCAAAAGCGTGGCGTTGGTCGAGACCACCGTATACAGGCCACCATCCTTGCAGTACCGCACCATCCGGTAAAGGTCGGGATTCAGCATGGGCTCGCCGCCGCCCCAGGGAAAGACCAGTTCGCTGCGCCCCTTGACTTCGTCGATGAGACGTTTGAATAGGTCCAAGTCGAAGTCGATGTTCTCGAACTCGCCCAACTCGCGCGGGCACATGGGGCACTTGAGGTTGCACTTGCCGGTGTTCTCGACAATCAGGGTCATGGGGAAGGAAGGGATGTCGGCACGCCCGGCCAAGTAGCCGGTCAAGAGCTTCCAGCGGTTGTGAATCTGGGATAGCTGCATTCTCTTTCTGCTCTCTCTTCCTGTCGGCCCTTCAGGGCCGTCCGCGTCCTCTGTGGCTCGAACTTTCCGCTGCCAACGTCACCCAGATTTGACCTGCGGCAGTAGCCAGCCATTCTTGCGCATGGCTGTTCGCAAGCCACAGTATGATTTGTCGGCGAAGCGACCGTCAAGTTCGGTGCCGCAGCATTGGTGTGCATTTTTTCGCATTGCGGCCCAGTTTACACCATCGGAGAGTTGTGCGCATCAAAATCCTGGGGTTTCACGCAGAGGCGCAGAGACGCAGAGGAGGCAGAAGAGAAGAGAAGAAATTCAACCATAGAGCCGCTTCCTTTTTGCTTATTCTTCTCTCTTCCGGCTCTCTCCGCGTCTCTGCGTCTCTGCGTGAAACCCCTAAAGATCCCGCGCCGAGTCCCGAAAAGAAGAGAGGGGCTCGTATGACAAAAACCGATTATTGCTGAACCTGGGAAGAAACAGCCATGGATACGCAATCATACGAGGCGAGCGCCAGCTATCCGGGCCGTCCGTCCGGGGCGCCGGGACGGATCGTCATGATGAGGGACTACCTGCGCTTTCACGGTGATGAAGAGGTCACTGTGATCCTCCCCCTGGAAGGACTTTGCATTCAGCCGGGCCGCTGCCGCAAGGAAGTGGCCCAATTCACTCATCCCGGCCGCGGGGGCTATAAGGTCTACAGCAGGGACCGTGACTTGCTCAAGCATCCCGCCTTCCGCAACCGCGGTGATATGGCCGGTCAGATCGCCTATCTCGACCAATCCAGACGCCCTTTGTGGCTTGCAGTCATCGGTGCGGTTTTTCTGGTGGGGGTGCTGGCGGCAGGGATTGCCCTTTCCGAGGACCGGGTTGTGGCTGCCCTGGCCCGTCAGATCCCTCCTGAGATGGAGACTCAGATGGGCGAAGACGCCTTTCACCAACTGACCTCCAGTCGCACCTTGATCGAGGACAAGCGATCATTGGAAGGCCTGCGGGAGATCTCCCAGCCGCTCATCACGTCTCTCAACGAGCAGCTTGAGCAGCGCCATCCCTTCCAGCTCCACATCCTGGACGACCCCACTATCAACGCCTTCGCTCTGCCCAGCGGGGACGTGGTGGTCTTCACCGGCCTGCTGCTCAGGGCTGAATCGCCCGAGGAGGTGGCCGGCGTGCTGGCTCACGAGTTTTCGCACGTCACCCACCAGCACAGCATGCGCCAAATCCTTGCCAGCCTGGGCCTGGTCAACATCTTTCAGGCACTGATGGGCGATATGAGCGGGGTATCGATGATGAGCGGCACCAGCCTTTTGACCCTGCAATCGTCGCAGGATTTCGAACGCGAGGCTGATGCGGGCGCTTTCGACCTGCTGGTGGAGTCCAGGATCAATCCGGAAGGGCTGCTCAGCTTTTTCCGCCGGCTGCGCGAGGAAAGCCCATACGAACTGGAACCGGGCGAAATGCTCTCCCTGCTCAGCACCCACCCGCCCACTGTCGAACGCGAGGAGATGCTGATGCAGAGGATCAATCTGCTCGATGTCGAGACCGAGTTCGACGATTACAAATTCAATTTCAAGAGCTTTCAACGCCGCATCCGCAACAAAGCCAAGACGGACGGGTAACGGGAACGAACGGATCTCACGCCAAGCCGCATAGGGCAGAAGCAGCGGTGGAGGCGCCTGACTATTCAGGGGCCGAATGGGAAGAGGCGGCAGACATTCCTCGCAGCCTTCCACTGCGAGGATATGGACTTGAGAAATGAGAAATCCGGGTTAGTTTTCTTGAAATCCTCAACTGCTGTATAATAAAAAGGATAATAGCGCTCTTGGTAGTACGCCTTGTCATCAATCCAGGCAAGAGCGGAATCCAAGAGCTTCTTTTTTTGGGAGTCAGGTTCTGTGGTAAGGGTCGCTGTTCTAGTGGATTGCAGTTTCTTTCTGAAACGATACCCAAAGGTCTTTCAAGGCGGACAGAAGCACGAACCAAGGCGAGTTGCTGAGAACCTTCACCGCCTGATGTGCTTGCACGCAAACCCTGATCATACGGACGCTAGCGAAGTGGACCTTCAACGCATCCTTGTCTACGACTGCAAGCCATGTACGAGCCGAGTTCATCACCCCGTCAGTGGCCGGTTTATCGACTTCGGGAAAACAGAGATCGCAGGATTTCGGCTGGATTTTCACGAGGAATTGAAACGCCTTCGGAAAGTTGCTCTACGGCTTGGAGAGTTGCACGTCAACCGCCAATGGGTAATAAGGCAAGCGCCTTTCAAGCGACTTCTGAAGAAAGAAATCGTGGTGGATGATCTTGTAGAAAACGATGTGGCGTTCGATATAAAGCAGAAAGGCGTTGATATCAAGATTGGGTTGGATATTGCTTCTCTTGCGCATAAGAGACTGGTCGAACGGATTGTACTGGTTTCAGGGGACAGCGATTTCGTACCTGCCGCTAAGATGGCTCGACGAGAGGGAATCGACTTCATTCTAGACCCAATGTGGAATCCAGTGAAGCCATCACTGTTAGAGCACATTGACGGTTTGCATTCGACCTGCCGCAAACCCTAGCCTGCCGCAGGATTCTCTCTCAGTCATAGGACACTACCCGTATTCGCAAGCTTACTAAACCGCTTCGCTCAAAGGCACCCTTTTGTGGAACTCCCCAAGCTCCTATCGCTCAGAGCCGACGACCTCGAAAGGGGCACGGCTTTGGGCTAGGGCACCGCTGGAGACATCGACCGCCTCCACCACCAGTTGATACTTGCCCGCCGCCAGCTCCGAGAGGTCCAGCGAGCCTTGGGCAAGCCCTGCCCTGCCCTCATCCCGTTCCAGCTTGAGAGACGAGCGCGCGCCCAGGACATTTTCAAGGTAGGCCTGGATGTCCGCTTGCGATGATTCCTCGAGGTTGTAGGCTTCGGCCACGAAAGCAAGCCGACCCTCAGCCCGGAAGGTGCGGCGGGCAGAAGGGACGAAGTTGCCGGTTCCCAAGGGG
>JANQFM010000831.1 GCA_028277865.1 Acidobacteriota bacterium | reverse complement strand
CGGTCATGTCGACTTCCTCCACATAGGTGAAGTGGGCCGCCGTCCGCTTGGAAAGGGCCATGTTGTCGCCGATCTTCTTGCGGATGGCGCGGTAGGGGACCACATCGGGCGTCGGCGCTGCTTCGGGCGGGCGGGGGGGCGGGCGGGGCCGCTGCAGCAGACTGGAAGGCAGTCAGGTCTTCATGCAGCACACGGCCTCCGGGGCCGCTGCCCGCCACGTCGGCCAACTCGATGCCCATCTCGCGGGCTACACGCCGTATGGCCGGCGTGGCGAGAGCCTTCCCTTTGCCGGCAGGCGGCCCCGAGGGTGCCTGAGGCGCCGGGGCAGCCTTGGCTGGGATGGGCGGCCCAGCTTCGGGCTGAGGCGGGGTCTTGGAGGCAGGAACCTTTGCCGGCGCTTGTTCGGCCTCCTCCTCAATCACGATCAGGACGTCGCCTACATTGATGATGTCGCCTTCCTTGCCGTGGCGCGACACAACCCTTCCCCGACGGGGGGAAGGCAATTCGACCGTGGCCTTGTCTGTCATCACCTCGACCATGGGCTGGTCTTCTTCCAGCAGATCGCCCTCCAGGACCATCCACTGAACGATCTCTCCCTCGACCACGCCTTCGCCGATGTCGGGCAGCTTGAATTCAAATGGCATGATTTTAGTTGTCGGTTGTCAGTTGTCGGTTCGCGGTTCGCGGTTCGCGGTTCGCGGTTCGCAGTTGGCAGTTGGCAGTTGGCAGTTGGCAGCGAGAATCTAATCCGATCTCCTCTGCCCTCTTCTGTCTGCGCCTCTGCGCCTCTGCGTGAAATCTCAGTAGCTCATACTGTCTCGCAGCGCCTTCCGGATGCGTTTGGGGCTGGGCAGATACTCCTCTTCCAGGGTGTAAGGGAAAGGGGTATCCGGACCTGTGACACGGTAGATGGGGGCTTCGAGGTAGAGCAGGGCTTTTTCGTTGATGGTGGCCGAAAGCTCCGCACCGAATCCGCAGCTGCGGGGCGCCTCGTGGACGATGACCACGCGTCCCGTCTTTTGCACCGAATCGACGATTGTCCGAACGTCAAAAGGCATCAGGGTGCGCAGGTTGACCACCTGGCAGGAGATGCCGTCTTCGGCCTGAGCCTTTTCAGCCGCGTCCAGGACGGTGTGCATCATCGAACCGTAGGCGATCAGCGTCACATCGCTGCCTTCCCGGGCGATCGAGGCCTTGCCCAGTTCGATGGTGAAGTCCTCCTGGGGGACCTCGCCTCGGGAGGCCCGGTAAACGCGCTTGGGCTCCAGGAAGATCACCGGGTTTTCGTCGCGGATGGAGGCCAGCAGCAGCCCCTTGGCTTCGTAAGGGTCACTGGGGCAGACCACCTTCAATCCGGCGGTGTGGATGAAATAGGCCTCTGGGCTCTGGGAGTGGTAGTGGCCGCCCCGGATGCCTCCGCCGTAGGGAGTTCGGATGGTGATGGGGCAGGTGAACTCTCCGCCCGAGCGGTAGCGCATCTTGGCCGCCTCGTTGACGATGTGGTCGAAGGCGGGGTAGATGAAGTCGGCAAATTGGATTTCAGGCACCGGACGCAGGCCGCTTAAAGCCAGTCCGATGGCCGCTCCGATAATGCCGGCTTCGGCCAGGGGCGTGTCGAAGACCCGCTCCTCCCCGAACTGCTCTTGCAGCCCTTGGGTGGCCCGAAAGACCCCTCCGAACTTCCCCACGTCCTCGCCCAGGATCACCATGGTCGGATCCCGCTCCATTTCGATTCGTAAGGCGTCATTAACCGCCTGAATGATGTTCATCGTGGGCATGAGTGGATCAGTTGTCGGTTGTCGGTTGTCAGTTGTCAGTTGTCAGTTGTCAGTTGTCAGTTGTCAGTTGTCAGTTGAGAAACTACCCGGTTCTGAGGCCTACAGCCTACAAGACCTCCCTTACCTCCTCGAGTTGCTCTTTGAGGTGCTGGGGGACGGTGTCATAGACGTCTTCAAAAATGCTCTCGACCGGGGGAGGGCCGACTTCTTCGGCGCGCTTCAGCGCATCTTGAATTTCCTCCCCGACTTCTTTTTCGTACTGCTCGTCCTTTTCCTTGCTCCACAGGTCTTGGTTGATCAGAAAAGCTCTCATGCGGCGCAGCGGATCGCGCTCCTTCCAGCTGTCCACTTCCTGGTCCTGGCGGTAGGCGCGCGGGTCGTCCGAGGTGGAGTGGGCGCCTTGGCGGTAGGTGAGGGCTTCGATGAGGGTGGGCCCCTTTCCCTGACGGGCTTTTTCTGCCGCCTCTCGAGTTGTCTTGTAGACCGCCAGCACATCGTTTCCGTCCACTCCTACTCCCTCGAAACCATAGGCCTGAGCCTTGATGGCAATGGACTCCGAAGCGGTTTGGCGCTCGCGAGGAACCGATATGGCCCACTGGTTGTTGCGGCACAGCAGAATCAGCGGCGATTTGTAGACGCCGGCGAAATTGGCCGCCACATGGAAATCTCCCTGCGAAGTGGCGCCGTCCCCGAAATAGACGATGGCGATCTCTTTCCGGCCCTGGATCTTCAGCCCCATGGCCAGTCCGACGGCCTGAGGGATCTGGGTTCCCACCGGACTGGAGATGGAGACGAAGCGCAGCTTGCCGGATCCATAATGGTTGGGCATCTGGCGTCCCTTGCCAGGATCCTCGGCATTGCCGAAGAGCTGGCAGCAGTATTCATAAAGGGAGAATCCCCTCACCAGGGCGGCCCCGAATTCGCGGTAGCAGGGCACCACCCAGTCGGTGTCTTGCAGGGCCATCACGCTGCCGATAATGGAAGCCTCTTCGCCCACCGAGCCAATGTAAAATCCAATCCGCCCCTGCCGCTGCAGCTTGGTCATCCGCTCGTCCACGCGCCGGTTCTTGAGCATGTAGCGATACATGTCCACCAGTTTCTCAGAGTCGTCCAGTGGCACCTTCTCGCCTTTTTCAACACGCCCCTCGGGGCGCAAAATTCGGTAGACCGCTTGGGACATGAGGGGGGATTATAGCCTGGGGCTGGTTGGCGGGCAAAGGAAGGGCTGGAAGGAGACAGGAGGCAGGAAACAGGAATCAGCAGGAATCTGGTTCATGGGCTCTGCGGGGGAAACCACTGGCGCAGAGCCTGGCAGAGGCTCTGGAATGCCGGATCCTGGCAACGCAGCACCGAAACCTTGCTTGTGATCCGCGAATAGATCGCTGAGGATCTCGGTGTTCGAGTCAGCCGGAGAGCTCTTTCCAGAGCTTTCTTGGGCCGAACCGGCTTGATCGCTTCAGATGGCCAGAAACCGCCTTCATGTAGCCAGTCCTTAAGCTTGCCTTGGATGCGCAAGCACTCGTCAACGTGAATATTGTCCTGCAGAATCCAGGTTTCCAGCTCAGGGTCGATAACGACGATTTCGATGTTATCAGCGTTCCAACCGCTGCTCATCATGTGTTTGCCGACGTGCTCGGCGATGGCTGCGGCGCCTGGAGATCCATTCCAATGGGCATCCAGTGCGATGACAGCATGGCGGTGCGTTGTTTGATAGCTGCGCAAAAGCAGATGGGCTCGGTTATACACTTCTGGATCACGCCTATCCGCGACGATCAAATCCTTACGAGCACTAAAAGCGAAGGAGCCGCATTTCAGGCTGAGGTGAAATTGTTCACGGCCGAGAAAGCCTTGAAAAGCAGCCGCCATATTGTGGTCCGCCACCAAAAAGATGCAATCCCTCAACTCAGCACTCCCGATGCGTAAAGACTCCCTAGGTCGATCTCGCCGCGCCATTTTTTCAAACGGGGATGTTCAGGCCCCGGAATCGCCCCGGCGCTGCCGTCCTCTCGTAGCTGCATACAGAGGAGATGTTCGAGCTCCGTATGCGCCAAGACGATCGGCGAGTGGGTCGAAACCCAGACCTGGGAATCGTAAAGCGAGCTTAAGGATTGCAGCACGGACTCGATCGCGCTTGGATGGAGGCCGTCTTCGGGCTGCTCGGTGGCCAACATGCCGGGCTGTTGCGTGAGATAGGGCAGAATGGTGAGGGCCAGAATCCTCAGGGTCCCTTCCGACAGACCCGAGGAAGTGACAGTGTATCCGCCTTCGTAACGGATGCGAAGATAGGCGTGGTGATCATCCTCTCTCTCTCGGGCTTCAATTGTGGAGATCTGCTCCAAAGCTGTTCGGACATGGGCTACCCAGTCTTCAAACCGCTGCGGAGCCTCTTGCTGAAGCCGTAAAACCAGCCAAGGTAGATTGCTTCCCTCAGGGATCACGCGAGAAGGCAGGCCCGGCGGCGAGGCCCGCCGCAATTTGAGCCAATCGAGTTCATAAAATACAGTGCCCTTGCGCAAGAACTCCCGGAACCAGACAGCTGCCGGAAACAGCTCAGGGTCGTTGGGCAAGCTGGCGAATATCAACTGTGTGGGAGGAATCTTGAATCGTAGCGGTTCCTCTTGCATGCGGCACTCTGGAAAGAACCGCGCCGGATTGCTGCCTTCCCGCCTGAGAATTGAGTGCCAGCCGCTTTTGACGCTGGCCTTGAGGTTAAGAAGCTTGTCCTCGGGTCTGCACTCGCCTTTTGCGGCAAAAAAGAAGAGATGCTCGTTCTCGACCTGGATTGTTGCCGCATCAGACAAACCAAATTCCAGTTCATAGCGTAACCGGGTTGGCCAGCGTGAAGCATCGTTCCGAATCTGCTTGGGGGCGTTTTGCACCACCTGTCGGATAACTCTTTGCGGGAGCTGCGCTTCCAAAGCCAGGACGAAACCGTTCCCTTTTTCCTGAAAGATCAGTTCCGGCAGGGCCTTGGCACGCGGAGCGAGCCCTTGTTGCGACGACTCCAGGAAGGCTTCGCTACAACTTCGCTGCCCCAAGAGATCTCCAAGGAGAACAGGAATGTCCAAGAGTGTAGTTTTGCCCGATCCGTTGGCGCCGGCCAGCACATTGAATGAGGAAAGACTCACCTCCAGCTTTCGGAAACAACGATACCGATGCGCTTCAATTCGGGTGATGCGCCCGATGCCTTCCGGCAGGTCGGGCTCTTGGTCCGCCACGGAATCGACAGTCACAGCTTCAACCGACATGCTTGTCCTCAATCCTTCGATCAGGCTATTCTCGACTTCCCTTTGAGGGCGAATGCCCAAACAAAGGACCATTTTGGCAGAAGATGCAAGAGAACTGAAGTGTTGGGCTATTCGGCGACCAGCCGGTGAAGGCTTATGTGCCTCTGTAGTGGCTGCTCTCCCTGTCGAATTGTGAAGCTGACCTGGAGCAGAAAAGACGTTTTTCAATTGCTGCTGATCCTGGCGGCCTACCTCGCCTCCAGCTTCGTTCAGATGCCGGTGGACGAGGCGGATCTGGAAGGTGTGGCACATTGGCGGCTGGGACGGGTGGCCATCGGGCCGCCTCGGGTGCTGTCCGGGGATTCGCCACACTATTTGGCAGCCGTCAACAGCCTGATCGGGGACAGCGACCTGGACCTGGCCAACAATTACCGGCAGGCGGAACAAGGCGGCATCGACCTCGGCGCCCGCTTTCGGGGGCGATCACTGGACCATCACGTTGACGTCGACCAAAAAGGGCGCGAGATCCCCAACCACTCCCCATTCTTTACCCTGCTCCTTGCTTGCTTTGCCTTTCCCTTTGCAGGCACGGATTGGGTGGAGCCGGTCTGCATCTGGGTCGCCATTCTGGCCGGATTTGTGTGCATCGCCTGGTTGGGGTTGAAAATGCCGACGGCCCGGTGGGCAGCAGTCCTGGCCTTTGCCACTCCCTTTTGGTGCTATACACGCGACATTTGGACAGAGCCCTTCAGCGCCCTCTCTTGGCTGGCTTTGCTCTTTTGCCGCCATCCGGCAGCTTTGTTTGCAGCAGGATTTGCCGGGGTTTTGATCAAATATCCTTTTGCTGTCGTCCCCGCCCTGATGGGGCTGCTGGCTTGGCGGCGGGGCGAGAGGGCCGAGGCGGTCGCGCTGCTGGCAGGATCAGTTGCCGGAGTGGCTGCCGCAGTGGGAACCGCCCAATGGCTGTTTCGCGATGTGGACCATTTCAGCCTCTTCCACTCCGGCATCCACGGCGCCTTCGACCTTCCCCTGGACGGCATGTTGGGATTACTCTTCAGCCCTGAAAACGGACTGCTCTTCTTTTTCCCGTTTCTGATCTGGGCGGCGCTTCCCCTGTGGCGCGACCGGGGGCTGTTTTGGCCCGCGGCTGCTTTTTTCGTGGTCCACGCCGCCTACTCTGACTGGATGGGAGGGACCGGATTTTCGGCCCGATACCTGGTTCCCTTGCTGCCCGTCTGCGTCTATGCCATGAGCAGGATCGAACCGCGCGGCTGGCTTTTTCGGGCCGCGCTGGTTTACAGTCTGCTCTGGGGGATGGTGGGAGGACTGGCGCCGGCGCTGGTCTATGACCGGACTCCCTGGGGTGCTGCGGCGCATGTCTGGGCGCAGATGAGGTAAGGATGAAAGGGAGAGTCGATTCGCGAATCCTATCCCGCCAGCTAGAAGGGCAGCCTGAAGCTGGCGGCGATCTCGAACCGCTGTCGGAAGAGATTTTTGCCACCTTGCAGGACATCGACAGGTCCTTGCAAGGCATCCTGGAATCCATGCACCGCGAACGCCAGGCCCGACTGCCCCAAGGCACCCGCTTTGGCTTCCTGAAATCTCTGATGCTGCGGCTGATTCGCGTCTATACGCGCGGCCAGGACTCCTACAACCGGCACACCCTGGAGGCGCTGGACAAGATTCGCCGCCAGCAGTCGCTTCTCAGTGAAGAGCTGAAGCGCCAGCAGCTCATCCTGGCCCATTTGCGGAGGGATCGCTGACCGAAGATCGGAAGCCACGGAGGCGCAGAGTGCACGGAGCCTTCTCTGATTCTTCTCAGTGCACTCTGTGCCTCCGCGGCAAGAACTTGATTCGCTCCAATTGACCACCAATGGCCAGCATTGCTTTCGTCACACCCGCATTCGACGCTTCGGCAATCGATTCGGACTCCTTTCAAAGAGGCCTGGCCCGGATTCTGCA
>JANQFM010000712.1 GCA_028277865.1 Acidobacteriota bacterium | reverse complement strand
GCGATCATGTCCAGGCTGATGCTGAACAAGGCGGTGCGTGCGCCCATCCGTGCCGCCGCCGCCGCCGCTTCGCAGCCGGCATGCCCTCCGCCAATCACCACCACGTCAAAACTCGGCTCAGCCATGGAGCAGCCATTATAGCCAAGCGGCAGGTTGGCTTTGCAGCCCGGCTTTTTGCGCAAAACCCTCGCTTCGCTATAATCCGCCTATGCCAATGGAAAAGGAAGTTCGTCTGACGGAACTGGTTGCCTGCGCCGGTTGAGCGTCCAAGCTGGCACCGGAGGTGCTGCACTCGGTATTGGGTCAGGTTGAGGGCGGCCTGCAGGATCCCGATTTGCTGGTCGGCTATCAGACAGCCGACGACGCAGCCGTGTATCAACTCGACGAAGAGACCGCCCTGGTCCAGACAGTGGACTTCTTTACTCCAGTTGTGGATGATCCTTACCAGTATGGGCAGATCGCTGCTGCCAATTCGTTGAGTGACGTTTACGCCATGGGCGGCGTCCCCCGCTTCGCCCTCGCCATCGTCGGTTTTCCCAAGTCCGGTATCGACCCGGGCGTTTTGAGGGAGATCATGCGTGGCGGTACGGAAAAGCTCAGGGAGGCCCAGGTGGTGGTTGCGGGGGGGCATTCGGTGCAGGATCCCGAAATCAAGTTCGGCTACTGCGTGACCGGCCTGATCCATCCCCGCAATGTGCTCACCAACCGTAGCGCCCGCTGCGGCGACCTGCTGATCCTCACCAAGCCCCTGGGCGCCGGAATCATCACCACCGGCGTCAAGTTCGAAAAAACTCCCCGGGACGTTCTGGAGACCGCCGTCCAGTGGATGCTGCGCCTCAACCGAAGCGCGGCTGAAACGGCTCTGGGGTTCGAGGTCCACGCCGCCACCGACATCACCGGCTACGCCCTGTTGGGCCACGCTTTCGAGATGGCAAAAGGCGCTCGGCTGACCCTGCACATCGATCCCGCCAGGGTGCCTGTCACCGAGGGCGCCCGCCAATTGGCCCGCCAGGGAATGCTGCCCGGAGGAATCGAGAGCAACCGCCGCTACATCGGCTCCACGATTCGATGGAATGGGACATCTGAACTGGAACAGCAGATCCTATTGGACCCTCAGACCTCGGGGGGGCTGCTTCTCAGCGTTCATCCTCGTGACGCCGAAGGGCTGAGCCGCCGGCTGCGCCGATCGGGTGACCTGGGCGCCATCATCGGGGAAGTCCGAGAAAAGGGCGACTATCTTTTGGAAATCGGGGGTTGAGCCTCAATCGGGGCTGATCTTCAACTGGCGCAGGAAACGCTCGTCCTGGGAGGTCAGCTCCAGGCGAAACTTGGGAGCAGCCTCGGTTTCTCCATCTTCGGGCTGGTGAAATCCGACGGTGGCTTCGATGATCAAGAAAACATCGTAGCCTGTCTCCTGGATCTTGTAGATAATGGAATTGATCGCCGCCGACTCGGTCAGAGCATCGTGAATGGCCCGCTCCAACTGGCTGCGGTACTTTTTCAGATCGTCATCCATTTGTGTCCGAACCCTTGGCTCTGCTAACATCCGGATCCTCAGATCCGGGCCTGGAACCGACCTTGAACCGTGAATCAAATCGATTCAAATCATAACAAATCCCCATCGGGAAAGACAATGCAACCCACCATGGAACAGGCACCTGACAAGTCTGCTGCCAGCCCCGAATCCAAGGGTTTGCACCGGCCCCAAGACTCCCGTAAAGCCGACTACGAGACCATCCTCAACGATCCCGGTGCCTATCCCTTCACGCGGGGGATCTACCCGCAGATGTACCGCCAGCGCCTCTGGACCATGCGCCAGTACGCAGGGTATGCCAGCGCCGCAGAATCCAACAAACGCTACCGCTACTTGCTTTCCCAGGGCCAGACCGGCCTGTCGGTCGCCTTTGACCTGCCCACCCAGATTGGCCTCGATTCGACCAATCCTCTGGCTGAGGGAGAGGTGGGAAAGGTCGGCGTGGCCATCGACAGCCTGGAAGACATGGAGATTCTCTTTGCCCAGATTCCATTGGCCAAAGTGTCCACTTCCATGACCATCAACGCCACGGCCTCCATCCTTTTGGCACTTTACCTGGCGGTGGCCGAAAAGCAAGGCGTCGATTGGGGGGATCTGAGGGGGACTTTGCAGAACGATATCCTCAAAGAGTATATCGCACGG
>JANQFM010000711.1 GCA_028277865.1 Acidobacteriota bacterium | reverse complement strand
TCGGCAAGCAGCAGCTTGATCCAGTCGAGCAGCTCGGAGGTCGACGGTTTCTTTTTTGCCCCGGCCTCAGCTTGGCGAATTTGACCAGGTCGCAGCGGTTGAAGAAGTCCCGGAAAGGTTCCATTTGCTTGAGGCCCAGTCGTTTTTGCTCCAGTTGCAGCAGCACCTCGCTGCTGGTCATTTCCATGGCTACGATTTTAAATCGGCCTTCCAGATAGATGCGGATGATCTCGGAGACTTCGATGTAGTATTGCTTGATCTGCCCCCGTTCCAGCAAGGGCGAGGCTTCCAGACAGTCGAGTGCCTCGAGGGCCACCTCGTGGGGAGGACGGTCGGGGACGACACGGGTTGCAACGGGCTTCTCCATGAGGGGTCGGCTGCGGTAGCGGCGGTAGGCCCAAAAGGCCAATCCTGCCAAGCCGGCGGCGAGAGCTGCCCAACCGGCTACGATCCACCAGTTGCGGGGGATCTCCAGGGGGGATTTAATGTCCCGGATGTCCCCTTGCTGGTCGGGCTGGACGCTTGCGATGGTGACTGTCAACGGATCCGTGCTCAGCGTCAGGGCGTCGGCCCCTGGCGGGATCCATCGCACTTGCAGAGAAGGGATCTCCAATTCTCCCAGCTCGAAGGCGGTCAGCACGTATTGGGCCTTCGACTGGCTGCCCTGCGCCAATGCAACCGGATCGAAAAAACGGGAATCGAGCAATTCGAATTTCCCCAAGCCCTCTTCAGGATCGGGCCACCCCACCTCCCCTTTGGCCGGATGGCTCAGGGTGAGGGTCAAAGTCACCCGTTCGCCCAAGTTCACCTGCTCGGGCTCGACCTGGGCCTGCAAAGAAAGCTGAGGCGACTCCTGAGCAGCCGCAAAAGCGGTGCAATGCCAGAGCAGCAGAGCCCAAAGCCCAAGGCCCAATGTCCAAGGTCGGGGGCTGCCCAAAACCCGGAACCCGGAACCCGGAACCTGGAACCCAAATCCCGAAACCTGCCCTTTCCTTCCAAGGTCGTCCCAAGTTCCTGTTTTCATCGCTCTTTTTGCTTTGCGCCTTTGGCGTCTTGGCGCGAAACCTCATCTCCCCAACCGACGGGCACGGTCGCGAAAGAACCGCACCAGGGGGTCGAAATAGGGCAGTTCGGTGCGAACTTCGATCCAGTCGACTTTCTGCTTGCGAAACATCTGCTCCAGATTGGACCGGGACTGCTCGATCTCCCGTTCAAAGGCCTGACGGAATGCGGTGCTGGAGGTGTCCAGCAGCAAGTGCTCACCGCTTTCGGCATCCTCCAGCTCAATCAAGCCGATGGGGGGAAGATCGACTTCACGCGGGTCGATCATCTGCACGGCCACCACGTCGTGGCGCTGGCCGGTGATCTGCAGGGGACGCTGATAGCCGCCGGCCAGAAAGTCCGAGACCACGAAGACCACCGAGCGTCGCCGGGTGACCTTCATCAGGTATTCCAGAGCCATTCCGATTTCGGTGCCGCTGCCTTCGGGCTCGAAGTAAAGCAGCTCGCGCAGCACCCTCAGGACGTGGCTGCGCCCTTTGCGCGGCGGCACGAACTTTTCGATCCGGTCGCTGAAGAGGATCAACCCCACCTTGTCGTTGTTCTTGATGGCCGAAAAGGCGATCAGGGCGCAGATCTCGACCGCGATTTCGCCCTTCATGCGTTCGAAGCTGCCGAAATTGCCCGAGGCGCTCACGTCCACCACCAGCATCACCGTCAGCTCCCGTTCTTCCTCGAAGACCTTGACGTAGGGCCGTCCTACGCGGGCCGTCACGTTCCAGTCAATCGTGCGAACGTCATCCCCGTACTGGTACTCGCGCACTTCGGCAAAATCCATCCCGCGCCCTTTGAAGACCGAGTGGTACTCCCCCGAAAAGACGTTGTTGACCATCCCCCGAGTGGTGATCTCCAAAAGCCGCACCTGCTTGAGAATCTCTCTCGGAATCATCTTCTGAGCTCCGTGCCCTCTGTGCCTCGGTGGCTATCCCTTTGCTACGGTACCTCCACCTTGTTCAAGACCTGCTGCACGACGTCCTCTGAAGTCACTTCCTCCGCTTCGGCCTCGTAGGTGACTAGGACTCGGTGGCGCAGCACGTCCAGAGCCATGGCACGCACGTCCTCGGGCGTAACGTAGCCCCGGCGCTTGAGGAAAGCGTGGGCACGGGCCGTGCGGGCCAGGCAGATCGAAGCGCGCGGGGAGGCCCCGAAGGAGATCAGGTCGCTCAGCTCGCCCAGGCCGTAGGGTTCGGGCTCCCGAGTGGCGAAAACCAGGTCGACGATGTACTGCTCGACCTTGGAGTCCATATAGATGGCCTCCACCGCCTGGCGTGCCCGCAGGATCTCGTCGGGCTGGACCACCGCCTGGGCCTGGGGCGCCGGGCCGGACGACATGCGCCGCATGATGTCCAGCTCCTCTTGCTTGCTGGGATAGCCTACGGACAGTTTGAGCATGAAGCGGTCCACCTGGGCTTCGGGAAGCGGATAGGTGCCCTCCTGCTCGATGGGATTCTGGGTGGCCAGCACCAAGAAGGGCTCATCCAACTCGAAAGTCTTTTCGCCGATGGTCACCGTGCGCTCCTGCATGGCTTCCAGCAGCGCCGATTGGACCTTGGCGGGCGAGCGGTTGATCTCGTCAGCCAGGATCAGGTTGGCGAAAATCGGCCCTTTCTTGGTCTTGAACTCTCCGTCCTTCTGGTCGTAGATCAAGGTGCCGATCAAATCGGCCGGCAGCAGGTCGGGGGTGAACTGGATGCGCTGGAAGCGGGTGTGAATGGCCTGGGCCAGCGTTCTCACCGTCAAGGTCTTGGCCAGGCCGGGAACGCCTTCCATCAAGACGTGCCCGTTGGAGAGCAGCCCAATCATCAAGCGTTCCACCATATATTTCTGTCCCACGATCACCCGCGAGATCTCATCGTCGAGCCGGACCACAAAGGCGCTCTCCTTGTGGATGCGCTCCTGAATGGCCTCGATGTCGGGAGGCGCCTGCTCCCGGTTTTCAGTCAGGGTTGCG
>JANQFM010000677.1 GCA_028277865.1 Acidobacteriota bacterium | reverse complement strand
CTGGCGCCCGATAGGCGCTGTCGAGCGTGGGGCGGCCCTCCGCATTTCCGGCCGGATCTGTGCCATCTTCTGCTTTCTGTCCGGTCGGCTGAGGTGTTTGCCGATTGTTTTTGCCTTTTGAAGGCGGATCGATCCAGTAGCGGCGGCGTTGGAAGGGGTAGGTGGGCAAGGAGACCCGATTCAATTGTTCGCCCTCGTGAAAGGCCTCCCAGTCGATCTGTGCGCCGCACAGCCAAAGCCGGCCCAAAGTCTCGACGACGGCAGCCTGCACCGAGTCGGAGCGGCGGGAATGCGTCGCCAACACCTGGTGTTGGGCGAGTCGCTGCGGATGACGCCGCGCCAGGGCACATAATGAGTCCGCCGGACCCACCTCCAGCAAAACGCGGGCAGAGCTTGCAAGCAGGCAGCCCAGGCCGTCCCCGAAGCGGACGGTTTGCCTCAGCTGGTTGGCCCAGTATTGCGCCTGGGTGGCCTGGGCCCCAGTCAGCCAGTCTCCTGTGCCGCCTGAGATCAGGGGGATGCGGGGCGCACGGCGTTTCACCTCCTTGACTCGTTGGGCGAATGGCCGCACAACGGAATTCATGCAGGCGGAATGGAAGGCCTGCTGCACAGGCAGCTTTTGGCAGCGGACGCCGGACGCGGCCAGATCGCCTTCCAATTGCACCATGGCTGCTTCAGGCCCCGAAAAGACGCATTGAGACGGGCCGTTGATCGCCGCCAGCCAGACGTCCTGGCCGGTCCATCGCCGCGCTCCGGACTCGTCAAGGGAGGCGGCCAGCATGGCGCCCGCAGGCGTACCCTGCATCAGCCGCCCCCGCTTAGCCACCAGGCGCAGCGCGTCCTGCAGCGAAAAGACGCCCGACAGGGCTGCCGCAACCCATTCGCCCAGGCTGTGCCCCAGCAGTGCGCCGGGACGGATCCCCCAGGTCATCCACATTTGGGCCAGGGAGTATTGCAGGGCGAAAAGAGTCGGCTGGGCGTACTCGGTACGCTGCAGGATCCGCTGACGACCGTCCGCGTCCTGCCAGTCAGGTCGCGAGGCAGCGAATTTTCCGGGGCAGAGCAATTCGCGCAGGTCGAACCCCAAAACCGGACTCAGGACTTGGCTGCAGGAATCGAGACTCTTCCGAAAGGCGGGCGCCCATCGGTAGAGGTCGTCCGCCAGGCCTGTCGGCGGCGTCCCCTGGCCCGGCAACAGAAAAGCATGGGGACAGTCCCCTTCGGCAGCTTGGCCGGAGAAGACGCCTGGGCGGCGGGGTCGATCCAGCAAATCGGCTGCCTGTTGGGGCGAAGAGCAGACCAAGCTGCGGCGAAAGGAAAAGGGTCGGCGTCCGCTCTGAAGCGTGTGGCAGGCACTGGCCAAGTTGATCTCCGGATTTGCGCGAAAGTGATCGGCCAGGCGCTGTGCGGATTCGTCCAGTGCGGTCTGGGAACGGGCCGAGATCACCAGTAGCGGATGGGGGTGGATCGTCCGCACAGGTCGTCCGGGCGGCGCCTCCACCACCACCACGTGGGCATTGGTGCCTCCTATGCCGAAGGAGCTGACTCCGGCCCGCCGGGGCATTCCGTCAGGCGTCTGCCAAGGCTGCAGACGGCTGTTGACGTAAAAGGGGCTGGACTCGAAATCTATGCGCGGGTTGGGATTGTGGAAGTTCAGGCTGGGCGGCAACTGACGGCCCTGCAGCGCCAGAACGGTCTTGATCAGCCCCGCTGCACCTGCGGCCGTGTCCAGGTGGCCGATGTTGGTCTTGACCGAACCAAGAGCGCAAAAGCCGCTTTTCGACGTGCTGAGGCGAAATGCCTGGGAAAGGGCCGACAGCTCGATCGGATCGCCCAGTTCGGTTCCTGTCCCGTGGGCTTCGACGTAGCTGATGGTTTCGGCGCTGACGCCTGCCAGTTCCAACGCTTCGGCGATGACTTCGGCTTGCCCGTCGCGCCCCGGCGCCGTGTACCCCACTTTGAGGGCGCCGTCGTTGTTGACCGCCCATCCCCGGATGACAGCCCGCACCGCGTCCCCGTCTGCCAGGGCGTCTTCCAGCCGCTTGAGGGCCACCACGCCCGCGCCGCTTCCGAAGACCGTCCCGGCTGCCTTTTCATCGAAGGCCCGGCAGTGCCCGTCGGGGGAATCGATACCTCCGGGCGTGTAGAAATAGCCTTCCTTGACTGGACTCTCCAGCGAAACCCCTCCCGCCAAGGCCAAGTCGCACTGGTAGTTGGTGAGGCTCTGGCAGGCCATGGCCACTGCCACCAGCGAGGTGGAGCAGGCAGTGTTGAGGGCGATGCTGGGGCCTGTCAGGTTGAGCTTGTAGGAGGCCAGGGTGGCTGTCGAGTCCAGTTCGTTGCCCATCAAGACCCGGAAACCGCCTGCCGCTTCGACGAGCTCGGAGTTGGGCAAGAGGTGGTCGATCAAGTAGAAATTGGATCCTGCGCCGGCCAAGACCCCAGTGCGTCCCGAATGGTTAAGGGGATCGTATCCGGCATCCTCCAAAGCCTGCCAGCAGCATTCCAGGAAGAGGCGTGACTGGGGATCGAGCAGCTCGGCTTGGCGTGGCGTGAAGCCGAAGAAGGCGGCGTCAAACAGCTCGATGCCCTCCAATTCGGCCTTGGCTTTGACGTAGCGCGGATCCTTGAGCAGCCGCTGCGGGACACCTGCTTCGAGCAGTTCCCGGTCGCTGAAGAAGGTGACCGACTCCACTGCACGGCAGAGGTTGCGCCAGAATTCCTGGGGATTGCGGGCACCGGGAAAGCGGCAGGCTAGCCCCACCACAGCGATGGGGTCCAGAACACCGGATTCAGGCTCAGCCATTTCGGTTCCTCATGCACTTGCATCTGGAGAAAAGAAGAACCCGCGAAAGTATGGGAATGATCGCCTCTCGATCGGAGGTGATGGAACCGTGGATCATCGTGCTGAAACAATACGATTGCCGCCCAACCGGTAGGCTGTCGGGTAGCCGATTCGCAACAGGCAGAGGGCTGCGCCAGGGTTTTTCGCCTTGGCGCGTCGCAGCGCGTCCACTTCGCTGGCGTTGATCTCGTAGTCGCCGGTTTCGATATCCACGACGAGGAATTTGCCCCTTTGGCTCGAATCGAGATTAGCGCGGATCCGCTGCTCATACAAGGCTTGGCCGCGCCGAACGATTTCATCATTGGCAAGACGTGGATGGGGCATATAACCTCCTTTTCAGTGCATCCTCTCGATACTAGCACGCCTTGCCGAAGCTGGGAGCGCAGTGCGGATCTCATGCTATTTGCTGGGCAATCGTTTCCTCCTGCGCTTGAGGGCTTGTTTCTTGCGGTTCAGGGCTTCTTTTTGATCTCGGACGCGCGATCGGATTTGTAGGAGAGATTGGCTGGCGCCCTGATCTGGGCCGCTCAAGCGCTCTGCCAGAGAACGAACCGTGGGATGGGCAAACAGGTCGGCCACCGTGAGGCGGCTTTGCGGAAACAAGGCCAGCAGCTTGCTGTGGGCCTGGACGATGAGCAGCGAATGTCCTCCCAGGTCAAAAAAACTGTCCTCGATGCCCACTTTGTCCAGGCCCAGCAGCTCGCTCCAGATGGCTGCAACCTGACGCTCGGCTTCACTCATGGGCGCTGCCTCGGCTGGGAGCGGAACATCGTCAGGCCGGGCAGTCGGCAAGGCGCGCCGGTCGATCTTGCCGCCTGGGGTCATCGGGAACTCATCCAGGACGACGATCAGGGCTGGAACCATGTAGCCGGGGAGATGATCTTTGAGGTAGCTGCGGAGGTCCGGGGATTGAACCGCAGAGGACGCAGAGGAAAGACGCAGAGGACGCGGAGAAGACTTCTCTGCGACTCTCTGCGTTCTGCCTCTGCGCCCTCTGCCGTTTCTCCCCTCTTCTCCCCCTGTTACGTACCCCACCAGCCGCCCCTCCTGCACCGCCGCCGCCGCTTCCCTCACCCAGGAATGGCTCAGCAAGGCCGCCTCGATTTCCCCCAGTTCGATGCGGAAGCCGCGCAGCTTGACCTGG
>JANQFM010000663.1 GCA_028277865.1 Acidobacteriota bacterium | reverse complement strand
AGGCGAGCCACCGCTGAGGCGCATTCGACCTCGGTTCCCCACCAAACGGCGACACTTTGCTCGTCCTGAAACAGCGCTTCAAGAGGCTCGCTGGTGTCTTCAGCAACCAACAGAGGCACCAATGCCGAAGCGTCCCAAAACCTCATCGGCCTTCTCTCCGTTCTTGCAGCAACGCCTTGAGAATGCTGCCGTCCCGATGCGCTTTGGGGCGGGGCTTGTCAAACAGATCCGCCGACTTGGAAGCACTGGCCCGGCGCAGAATCCCCTTGCGCTCCAATCGGGCGCTTCGTCCCTCTGCAGATGAGCTTTCTTCGGCGAGCACCGAAACCAATCGTGCCACCGGGCGACCCCGGTCGAGGATCAGAACGGTTTCTCCATGGCGGACTTGATCGACCAGAGCGCTGAGCCGATTCTTTGTTTCAGTCAAGGTGGCGGTTTTCACATGACTAGTTTAGCTTATTCGATCTGGGCAAACAAGCCTTCGCCCGACAGTCAGCCGCCGTCAGCCGGGCCGTGCACACAATATGACTATGCTATTGCGAGTACTCATCAAACAGGGTTTTAGGGCAAGAGATGATGAATTGCCGCCAGCAACGGCCAAATTGGGACAGTTACCGATTGCTCCGCTGCTCTGTTTCAGTTCATCGTGCTGAGTTCTTAACATTCGCATCATTTCAGGCTCCCGAAAACATCACTCGCTGAAACTGCAACCGGCTGACTCGCCTGGAGTTCGTTGAGGGGGAAAGTCCTGGCCAGAACTTGCGAATAGCGGCTTCTGAAAGGCAGCCGATCGGCTTTTTCCTGCAATTGCTGCTGGACCCTTGGCAGCTCTTCCAAGCGAAGCGACAGCTTGGCCTCCCCAATGAGCAGCGACTTCCCGTCAGCGGATTCGGCAAGCACATCCACCTCAAGGTACCTGCGGTCCAGGCCGGCACCCCACCAGTGCGCACCCGGCATCCATTGCCGCCCCCCCAGTTCGAGATGAACCAGGCATTGCTGCACCAAGTCCTCCCAGACTACTCCCAGATGCTGCCGGAAGCGCTCCTGTATCGAGGCTTTCACCTGGCGGACAGCGCCCGCTTCCAGGCGGGACCGGTTGGGTTCCACAAAACGGAACCAGAAGGCCAGGAAGGGATCGTCGATGCGGTAAAGCGACTTGCGGCTGCTGCGCGGCGAGGCGCCGAAGGGTAGTTCGCGGCGGATCAGCCCGAGTTCCTGCAAACGCGACAGCGGACGGGTAAGGGAAGTGGCGGGCTTGCCCAGGCGAGCGGCGATTTCAGAGAGGCGGTGGCAGCCGGCACCGATCAGGGAAAGGATCGAGGTGGCCTGAGCCGTCTCGCGCAAGTCGTCCAAGAGGAGTCGGCGCGGTTCCTCGTAGAGGACGCCCAAAGGGTCCAAAACCAGCTGCTCGACCGCATCCCAGGTGGAGTCATGATCGGCGGCCAGCTCCCAGTAGCGGGGTACGCCGCCCCAAACGGCGTAGGCTTGCAGCATCTGCTCGGGCTGCGAGAGGCTCAATGCCTCCCCAATCCAGCCGGCAGTCAAAGGGCCGATGCGCAGCACTTCCTGCGCCCGGCCGTACAGGGGTGCTGAAGCATCGAGCGTCAGGCCTTGCATCATGCGCTGAGAGGATCCGCAAAGCAGCAGGTGGATCCCCCGATCCCGATTCTGATCGATGAATTTTTGAAGCAGGCTGGGCAGCTCTCCGCTGGCCTTGGCCAGGTAGGGGAACTCGTCCAGAGCCAGCACCGAACCTCCAGGCGCCTCCCTCCACCAGCGTTGCAAGAGGCTTTCCCAGTCCGGGTACTCGACCTCTGCAAATCCGGGCAGCAACGCCTCAATCGCCCTAGCCACTGCCGGACGCTGGATCTCCTGGGCGCGTTCATCCGCAAGGTAGTAGACCGATTTTCGCCGCGACAGGACTTCCTGCAGCAAGCGCGACTTACCGCAGCGACGACGTCCGTACAGGCAGCACAGCACTCCTTGCTGCGAATCCAGAGCCCTGTTCAGACGGGACTGCTCGTTTTTCCGATTCAGAAACGGCAATCGCAAAAAAATCACCTCCACAAATATTATGTCAGAGCTACATTATGTTTCTCTGACATATTACCTGTCAAGCCACTCTTCGCGTCTTGGCGTTCTTGGCGCGAAACCTCCGCCAATGCCGGTCTTGACGCCTCTGGCGCACTCGCTGGGAGTTTGCCCTGCAGCGCATCCCCGAATCGGCAAGCCTCTTCTGACCTTTGCGGCTTTGCGTCTTGGCGCGAAATCCGCCAGCGGCACTCGATCTCCGCTTACTCGTAGCGCAGAGCCTGGATGGGATCGACGCGGGTGGCGCGGAAGGCGGGGCGCAGGCTGGCCAGCAGGGCCACGGCAAACAGGACGGCCATCACGGTAGCCAGAGTCAGCGGATCGCTGGGGCTGACCTCGAAGAGGAGGCTCGACATCAGGCGGGTTAGTGCCAGTGCGCCGATCAGGCCCAGTCCCAGTCCGGCTGCGGTCAGCAAAAGACCCTGGCTCAGCACCAGGCGCATCAGCTCGCGCCGCTGGGCGCCCACCGCCAGGCGGACAGCGAATTCGCGCACGCGCCCCGAGACGGCATAGGCCAGCACTCCGTAGACACCGACAGCTGCAAGGCACAGCGCCAGCAGGGCGAAGATTGCCAGCAGGACGGTGCTGAAGCGCGTGGCGGCAGCGTCGTCATCGATGTGCTGCTGCAGGCTGCGCATGTCCCAGACGGCAAGGTCGCGGTCCATCGACTGCACCAAATCGCGTACCGGCGCCGACAGCGACAAGGGCGGGCCGTCGGTGTGCAGGATCAGGTGGTTGGAGCGGTAGCTGATCTGTCGGAAGCTCAAGTAGACCCCGGGCTGGGGCGGGGAATGAAGGCCGCTGTCCTTGATGTCCGACACGATTCCCACCACTTCGGCGAACTCCCCGTCGGGGAGTCCGATGGCAGGGCGGATGCGCTGGCCGATCGGTTCGCGGCCCGTCCAGAAGGAGCGGGCTGCCGACTCGTTGACCAGGGCAACGAAGGGAGTACCCTCCCGGTCCCCTCTTTGCAAGCCGCGTCCGGCCTGCAGGCGGATGCCGAGCGTATTCAGGTAATTCTCGTCCACCATCTGCACCCACACCGAACGCTTCTGCTGTGCCTCTTCCCCGCCGAGCCCTTGGATGCGCAATGAGGTCTGGTCGCAGCCACCCCGCACCGGCAGGCAATTGCCCAGTCCTGCCGAGCGGACTGCCGGCAAGGCTGCGGCGCGTTCCAGCAACTGTTCAAAAAAGCTGGTTGCGGCTTGGGGCGAGTAGGCTTGCGAAGGAAGGCTGATCTGAACGGCCAGGCGTGCTCGGGAGTCGAAACCCATCGGCTGGCCGTGCAGTTGGGATAGGCTGCGCACCAACAGCCCGGCACCGGCCAGCAGCACCAGCGCCAAGGCCAGTTCGCCCACCACGAGAAGCGGCCCGAGAGCAGTCCGCCGGCCTGAAAAAGGCCGCCCCGATCCGCTTTCCTTCAACTCCGTGGTCAAGTCGATGCGAGAGGAGCGCAGAGCGGGCAGAAAGCCGAACAGGAGCGTCGCCGCAAGAGCGAGGAGGAAATTGAAGGCCAGTACGGCGGGATCGAGCCCCAGCGAAGCCGTGTCGAGTGCAGTGGTGCCGGCCAAGGCGGGAGGGCGCATGGCCGTCAGCAAGGCGATGCCGCCCCGTGCGAAGGCCAGTGCCAGGGCCGCGCCCAGCAGCGACAGCAGCAGGCTTTCGGTCAGCATCTGGCGGAGCAGTCGGGCGCGTCCCGCTCCCAGGGCCGTGCGCAAGCCCATCTCGCGCCTTCGCCG
>JANQFM010000653.1 GCA_028277865.1 Acidobacteriota bacterium | reverse complement strand
CGACCAGTCGCAGGCCGCGTAGGCCTCCAGGCCCAGTTCGCCCGGGCGCCCCTCGGCTGTCACAACCGCCGCCTCAGTCACGGCAGGGTGGCGGCTGAGGGCCGCTTCGATTTCACCGGGCTCGATACGGTAGCCGCGGATCTTGAGCTGCCTGTCAACGCGCCCCTGAAACTCCAAGTTGCCGTCCAAGCGCCAGCGCACCCGGTCTCCGGACTTGTAAATGCGCGCTCCGAGATGGGCTGAAAAAGGATCAGGCAGGAAGACTTGAGCAGATTGGCCGGGACGCCCTAGATAGCCTCGGGAGGGAGCATCTCCTCCCAAGAAGAGCTCTCCGCTCATGCCTGGCGGCAGCGGATGCATCCGGTCGTCCAGCACGTAGGCGCGATAACCGGGCAAGGGTCGACCGATCGGTGCCACCTTGGGCAAGGGCAAGGCAGGGTCGAGCATCCAGCCGGATGAAGCGACAGAGGCTTCGGTGGGGCCGTAGGCATGAAGCAGGCGGCAGCCTTCGGTCGCCTGCAGCCATCCCGCCAGAAACCTGGCCTGCAGCTGCTCCCCTCCCATGACCTGCAGGCGCAGGCTGGCCGGCCACTTCAGGCTCTCTGCCGCCACGGCCGTTGAAATTTGATGCCAGTAGGCCGTGGGCAGGTCGAGCAGGGTCAATTGCAGCTCTTGGCAGGTGTGCAGGAACACCGCCGCAGAATCCAGCATCCGCTGGCTGCGCAGCGTCAGGCAGGCGCCGCTGGAAAGCGGGGGAAAGATCTCGCTCACCGATTGATCGAAACTGAGCGAAGAAAACTGCAGGGTGCGGTCGGATGCCCGCAGCCCCAGGGTCCGGCGCCAACCGTCAATCAACAAAGCCAATGATCGCTGAGAAATCACCACACCCTTGGGCTTCCCTGTCGATCCTGAGGTGTAGATCAGGTAGGCTGCGCAGGCTGGATCGGCAAAAGCTGCGGCCTCAGGTGCCGGCTGAGGATCGTGCCAGGGGTCCGAATCCTCTGTCAGGATTGCCTGGACCGGGTAGCCCCCCAGCCGGTCGCGCAGCCATCGCCGGGTGATGACCAGCCCGATGCTGGCGTCGTCCAGCATCATCTCAAGCCTTTCCAAGGGATAATCGGGATCGAGAGGCAGGTAAGCTGCACCGCAGCGGAAGATTCCCAAGAGGGCTTCAATCGTTTCAAGCCGACGCTCCAGCAAGACCCCGACGCGGACCTCCGGGCCCGCCCCCAAAGAGCGCAGCTGAAATGCCATCCGATCGGCCCGTTGACTGAGAGAGAGGTAGCTCAGGTTTGCAGGGATTCCCCCTTGCGTCGCCACGCCCACGGCATCGGGCCTCTTTGCCACCTGCTCCCTGAACAGCTCCATGAAGGAGGCCCGCTTTTGACCGACAGCGCCGTCGGCCTGGCTTTGCGCCCATTCGATAGAGGCTTGATGACGCTCGGCTTGAGAAATCAGGGGCAGATCGAGCAGCCTCAGGCCAGGGTTTTCCGCAACAGCCTCTGCCATGCTGCCCAGTTGCCGGATCATGCGCCGGATGGTCACAGAGTCGAAAAGGTCCAAGGAATACTCGATGGAGCCCCACAGTCCCTGGGAAGCGTTCTCAGAAAACGAGAGAGTGAGGTCGAATTTGGCGGTGGTGACCTCCGATTGCAGCGGCCTCACCTGCAGGCCGGGCAGCCGAAACGACCCTTCGGGCGCGTTGTAGAGGGTGAACATGGCCTGAAAAAGCGGCGTGCGGGAAAGCGACCGGTCAGGCTGCAGGGCGTCGACGATCTCCTCGAAGGGAACATCCTGGTGATCGAAGGCCTCGATCGAGACCTCGCGCACCCGCTCCAGCAGTTCCTGGAAGGAAGGGTTGCCGGAAAGGTCGCTGCGCAGCACCAGGGTGTTGACGAAAAAGCCGATGATGCCCTCGGTTTCGACCCGGTTGCGGTTGGCCACCGGAGTGCCGACGCTCAAGTCGTCCTGGCCCGAATGACGCTGCAAGAGAGCCAGGAAAAAGGCCAGCAAGGTCATAAACGGCGTGGCTTTGCGTGAGCGGCCCAGCTCACGCAGCGATTTTGCCAAGAAGGTCGGCCATGCAAAGCCCATCGTCGATCCCCGCAGGCTGGGCTGGGAGGGGTAGGGACGATCAGCGACAAGCTGCAGGGGCTGAACGCCTTGCAGATTCCGCTTCCAGAACCGCATCTGGCGCTCCAGTTCGGCGCCCCGCAGCCAGCGGCGCTGCCAAACAGCGAAGTCGGCGTACTGGATGGGCAGTTCGGGCAAAGGGGAGGGACGGCCTGCTGCCGCTGCCGGGTAAAGCGCGGAAAGCTCGCGCAGCAGCACGCCGCTCGACCAGGCGTCCGAGATGATGTGGTGCATGCAGGCCAGCAGCACATGGTCCTGCTCTGCCAGCTGCAGCAGGCAAACTCTCAGCAAAGGAGGGGTGGCCAAGTCGAAGGGTCGCGAAGCGTCTTCGCTGACCAGCCGATCCAATTCATGCCCGCGCTTTTCGGGGGGGAGGCAGGACAGGTCGATGACGGGCAAGGCGAGCCGTCTTGGCGCGATGATCTTTTGCACGGGCTCGCCTGAGACCAGCGGGAAAGCGGTCCGGAGTCCCTCGTGGCGGCGCAGAATCGCGCTCAAGCTGGCTTGAAGGACGGCAGGATCCAGATCCCCTTCCAGCCTTACCGGCGTCGGGATGTTGTAGACAGGGCTCCCTGGATCAAGCTGATCCAAGAACCAGAGGCGGCGTTGCGCAAAGGAGAGGGGCAGATGCTGGCGCCGTTGGACGCGCCGGATGGGGGGCGGAGACGCCGTTGGCAATTGGGGCAGTGGGGGACGGACCGACGCCTTCTTGCGGGCAGGCGCCTGGTGACGGGGCGGGCCATGTCGGCCCTCGTCCGGCCCAGGATCCATGCGGCTCTCCCGCCCTTGCCGAAGGCCTTCGAGGATGCGGGCCGCCTGAGCTGCCAGGCGGGGGAACTCGAAAAGAGTCCGCAAAGGAAGTTCAAGGCCGAAGGATTGCCGAATGCGCGACACCGCCTGGGTGGCCAGCAGCGAATGGCCCCCCAGCTCGAAGAAGTGGTCCTGGCGCCCCACCCGCTCCACCTGCAGCACCTCCGACCAGATCTCAGCCAGCATCTTTTCGGAGGGCGTCTGGGGCGCCTGGTAGTCCTCGGCCGGTTTCGAGGCCTCCTCCGGCAGCGCCCGGCGGTCGATCTTGCCGGTGGGGGTGAGGGGAAGCTCGTCCAGGAAAACAAACAGCGATGGCACCATGTAATCAGGCAGGCGTTCGGCGAGGAAGGAGGAGAGCAGAGAGGGAGAAACCGCAGAGGGCGCTGAGAGAAGACGCGGAGGCCGCTGAGAAGACTTCTCTGCGTCACTCTGCGCTCTGCCTTTGCGTTCTCTGCGGTTTCTCCCCTCTTCTCTCCCTGCCACATACGCCACCAGCCGCCTGCCGCCTGCCGGATCGGGCCGGGCCACGACAGCGGCTTGGCGGACTCCCGGGTGCTTGACGAGCAGCGACTCTATTTCGGCGGGCTCGACCCGGAAGCCCCGCACCTTGGCCTGGTGATCGAATCGACCCAGGAACTCCACCTGGCCTTGCCGGTTCCATCGCACCAGGTCGCCGCTGCGGTAAATGCGCCTTCCTGGGGCAAAGGGATTGGGGATGAAGCTCTCGGCGGTCCAGGCCGGTCGGCGCCAGTAGCCGCGCGCCAGGCCTTCGCCGGCGATGCAAAGCTCTCCCGAGACGCCTTGGGGGACGGGGTTGAGGCTGCGGTCCAGCACGTAGACCGAGGTATTGGCGATGGGAGGCCCGATGGGCACGGAGTCCCACTGGCCGGGGCGCCGCATCACCTGGCAGCAGGTGTAGGTGGTGTTTTCGGTGGGGCCGTAGGCGTTGATGAGGCGCTTGAGCCCGCTTTGCAGGGCCATGCGGGCATGGCGCGGGGAGAGGACGTCTCCGCCGGAAAGCACCTGCTGCAGTCCGCTGAGCGTCTCCAACTCGTTTTCGGCCATGAGCCGGAAAAGCGCCGCCGGCATTCCCAGCAAGGTGACGCCGTGGAGAGCGACCGTGCGCGAGATCTGCTCCAGGGTGGGCCGCTCAGGCGGGAAGAGCACCAGGCGGGCGCCGTTGAGCAGGCTGCCCCAGAGCTGGAAGGTGGAGGCGTCAAAGGCGATGGTGGCCATCTGCAGCATCACCTGCTCGGGCCCCAATCGGGCGTAGCGGCTGCCCTGCACCAGGCGCACCACGGCACGATGGGTCACCGCTACACCTTTGGGAGTGCCGGTCGATCCCGAGGTGTACATCACATAGGCCAGCTGTCCCGGCGCCGCCGGCGGACCTTGCCTCGGCAAGTTGGCGTGGCTGCCGCCCCGGCAGTCCTCCAGCAGATGCAGTCGCAACGTTTCCCGCTGCGGGACGGGGCATTTGGCCAGCAGGTCGCCTTGAGTCAGGAGCGTCCCTGCACCCGAGTCGTTGAGCATGAGGCCCAAGCGCTGCTGAGGATAGTCGGGATCCAGAGGCAGATAAGCCCCGCCCGCCTTCAGGATCCCCAGCAGCCCGGCCACCATTTGCGGCGAACGCCGGGCCAGCAGTCCCACCAGTGCTTCAGGCTGCAGGCCTTGGCTGAGCAGGTGGCCGGCCACTCGGGCCGAGAGGCCTTGCAGGGCGCGGCAGCTCAGCTGGCTGTCCGCCTGCGCATCCTCTTGCCAGACCAAAGCCACCGCGTCCGGATTCCGCTCCGCCTGACGCCCAAACAACTCGGGCAGGCTGCATCGGTCCGGCAAGCGGCAGCCCGTGTCGTTGTACTCCTGCAATGCCTGGTGCCGTTCGGCATCGCTGTACAGCGGCGCCTCCAGAGCAATCCCATCCGGATCGTCTGCCAGGCTCCGGGCCAGGTTTTGCAAGTGAATCGCCATGCGTTGGGCGGTCGAAGCATCGAACAGCTCCGAACGATAGGCCACCGATCCATGAAGGCTATCCGAGCCTTCGGTAAAGGCAAAAGTCAGGTCGAAGCGGGCCGTGCGCACGGGAGATTCGGGTTGGCGGATCTGCAGGCCCGAAAGCTGCAGGCTCCCCTCGGGCGCGTTTTGCAGCACGAACATGACCTGGAAAAGGGGCGAGTGGGTCATCGAACGGTCCATCTGCAGGGCGTCCACCACCTGTTCGAAGGGCACGTCCTGATGGGCGTAGGCGCCCAAGGCCGTATCGCGCACTTGGGCCAGCAGCTGCCGAAAGCTGGGACGCGCGTCGAAGCGGCTGCGCAGCACCAGGGTGTTGACGAAGAATCCGATCAGGCCTTCCGTTTCCGATCGGTTGCGGTTGGCGATCGGGGAGCCGACCGAAACGTCGTCCTGGCCGCTGTAGCGGCTGAGCAGTGCCTGCAGGATGGCCACCAGGGTCATGAAAAGGGTCACGCCCTCTTGGCGGCTCAATTCGCGGATGCCCTGCGACAGGTCTGCGGGCCAGGAAAAGGGCAGG
>JANQFM010000544.1 GCA_028277865.1 Acidobacteriota bacterium | reverse complement strand
TGAGGCTCATAGTCGCTCTATTTGCCGAAAAATCGGGGGAATATGGGCCGATTCTACCGCTTTCGCAGTAGATCAATTTTCTGCCGCGCAGACTCCTAGCCCGCTAAGGTCGCAGGATTCTTCACCAATTGAATCAGATCTGGCTCCGAAAAGTCTGGCAGCTGGTCAGGAGTTCCGGGTTCCAGGCCCCAGGCTCCAGAACCCGAAACCCGGAACCTGGAACCCTGGCCTGATCGCTGCACGCCCGGGCAGCGCCTGAAGCCCAAAAGCGAAAGCCCCGACCAATGAGTTGGGAGTGGAAGGAGGCAGGAATTTTTGACAGGATGAACAGGATCGACGGAAATCTGCCCAGGACCGACAACAAGGGGGGTGCATGAGATTCAGGATTCGAGCGATTTTACTTTCTTTGCTGCTGTGCGGAGTCGCCATGGCCGGTCATCCGGTCGCCGAGGCAGCCGAAAAGGCGGTCAACGACCAAATCACGACGCCCGAGGAATTCTTCGGGTTCAAGCTGGGCACTGACAAGAAGCTGGCCCGCTGGGACAAGATCGTCGAGTACTACCGGCTGCTGGAAAGGGAAAGCGACCGCATCCGGGTGATCGACCTGGGGCCTTCCACCGAGGGCCATCCCTACTTGCTGGCCATCATCAGCTCGGCAGACAACCTGTCCAACCTGGAACGGCTCAGAGCCGTCAACCTGAAGATCCAGGATCCGAGCACTCTCGAAGCAGAGGTCAAAAAGCTGATCGAGCAGGGCAAGGCGGTTGTCAGCCAGTCCTTTGGGCTCCATTCCTCCGAGGTGGCCGGTGCCCAGACCGCTCCGGACTTCACCTACGACTTGCTGTCCCGCAACGACTCGGAAACGATGCGCATACTGGACAACACCATTCAGCTCTTGTTCCCCTGCTTCAACCCGGACGGGCAGATCATGGTCACCGACTGGTACAACCAGCAGCTGGGGACCGAGTACGAAGGGGTGGGGCTGCCCTGGCTGTACCACAAGTACGTGGGCCACGACAACAACCGCGACGGCGACTTCATGAACATGATCGAGGCCGTCTACACGGGCAAGGTTCTCTACCGCGACTGGAAGCCTCAGGCCTATGTGGACCACCACCAGATGGGCAGCTACGGGGTGCGCCTGTACGTGCCGCCCTACAGCGAGCCCATCCGCCCCCATGCCGATCCGCTCATGTGGCGCGAGCTGAGCTGGTACGGCGCCCACATCGCCTACAAGCTGGAGGAGCAGGGCCACTCGGGCGTCCTCAATGCCGGCCAGTATCCGGGCTGGGGACATTTCGGATGGCACTGGATCACCCCTTTTCACAACATTGCCGGAATGCTCACCGAGTCGGCCAGCGCCAACCTGGCCACTCCGCTCTACCTGCACCCCGACCAGCTGCGGGGCGGCGCACGCGGATTGCCCGAGTACGAAGCCCAGTCCACCATGCCCAATCCCTGGCCGGGCGGCTGGTGGCGCTTGGGGGATATCGTGGCCCAGCAAAAGGTGGCCGCTTGGGCCATCATGGATCTGGCCGCCCGCAACAAGGAGACGGTCCTCTACAACGGCTATCTGAAAGCCAAGAGGCAAACCGAGCGCGGAGCCCAGGGCTCTCCCAAGGCCTACGTCATCCCTTCCGATCAGCACGACCCGCTCACCGCCGTCAAGTTGATCAACACGCTGCGGATGTCGGACATCCGAATCCAGAAGGCCAAGCAGCCCATCCGCGTCGCAGGGATGACCTTTGGCGCCGGATCCTACCTGGTTTCGCTGGCCCAGCCCAAGATGGGCCTGATCCGCAACCTGCTGGGCCGAACGCTCTATCCCGACAACGAGTGGACCCGGCGCCGGGACGGCTCGCCCTTGAGGCCTTACGATACCTCGACCCACACAATGGCCGAGTTGATGGGCGTGCGGGTGGACCCGATCGATGCTGCCGTCGAAGGCGACTTGGCGGACCTCGAGGCCGACGTGCCGTTGCCCGGCCGGGTCGATTCAGGTTCGAGATGGGTGCTGGACGGAAGGCTCAACGCCAGCTACAAGGCGGTCAACCTGCTGTTGGACCAAGGCGCCTCGATCCTGCGCGTCGATGAACCCCAAAGGGAGCTCAGGCGCGGTGATTTCATTGTGCAAGGTGGTTCGCCGACGGTTCTACAGGATGTCGCCGACCAAACCGGAGTCCGCTTGACGTCCCTGCAAAGCCAGCCGACAGACGGGGTCCACGATCTGAAGCGGATGCGCACCGCCATGTACTACCGCTACCGGGGCGGCAGCATGGATGAGGGCTGGACCCGATTCGTGCTGGAGCAGTTCGCCTTTCCCTACACCTCTTTAAAGGACGACGAAATCAAAAAGGGCGGACTGGCAGCCAACTACGACGTGATCATCCTCGCCCACGATTCGACCTCCATGATCACCGGCGAGGCCGGTGAATCCCGAGGAGGCCGCCCCAGGCAAAACTACCCTCCGCAGTACATGAGCGGCATCGGCAAGGAAGGTGTTGAGGCCCTCAAGAAGTTTGTGGAGGAAGGAGGGTCTTTGGTGACCTTGGGCGGCGCCAGCATGTTCGCGCTCGACAAGTTCGACCTCAACGTCCGCAACGCGCTGGACGGCCTCGATTCCAAGGATTTCTTCTGCCCCGGCTCGACGCTCAAAGTTCGATTCGATGACAGGCACCCTTTGGCCTACGGAATGCCCTCCGAGGGATTGGTGCTCTTTTGGCAAGGCCCAGCCTTCGAGATCACCCCCTCCAGGAACAACGACCGCTACCGCCGCGTGGCTGACTACGTCAAAAAAGACATCCTGCAAAGCGGATGGCTGATCGGCGAAAAGCACCTCTCCAACAAGGCGGCCATGGTGTCCGCCAAATACGGCGGGGGAGAGGTGGTGCTGATCGGATTCCGCACCCAGCACAGGGCCCAAACCCACGGAACCTTCAAGCTCCTCTTCAACGCCTTGCTGCGATGAACCGCCCGGAGGACCGAGCCAGGTTTCAGATCCCAGGATCCGGGTTTCAATCTGCATTATCGAAAGGAGACACCGATGCGATCTGATGCCACCACGGTGGAACAGTACTTGGATGAACTCCCTCATGAGCGCCGACAGGCGATCGAGACGGTTCGTCAAACCATTCTGGAAAGCCTGCCTGAGGGGTACCAGGAATCGATGAACTGGGGGATGATCGCCTACGAGGTGCCCTTTTCCATTTGTCCGGACACCTACAACAAGCAGCCTTTGATCTATGCTGCCCTGGCCTCTCAGAAAAACTACATGGCAGTCTACCTGAGCGGGATCTACATCGATGAGCAGCGCCGCCGCGAGTTCGAAAAGGCCTACAAGGCTACCGGGAAACGGTACGACGCGGGCAAGAGCTGTGTCCGATTCCGAAAGATCGACGATCTTCCCCTGCCCTTGATCGGTCAAGTGGTTGCCTCGCTGCCCGTCCAGGATTTTGTCGATCTGTACAGCCGGAGCCGATCCAGCAGATCGTCGAAGTAAGAGGCCGCACAGACACTCAGTTGTGCCTTTCGCCAATACGGCGACACATTCGGCGGGGCCGCTTTCCAGCCTGGCACGTACCGGGAAACCGGAGGCCGGAAACCGGCAGAAGGGAGGCGGGAAGGTCATAGCAGCCGAAGCCTTGCAATCGGGCTTCAGAGGCCTTGGGGCAGGAAGCGGAATCGGATCTTGCAGCCGCCGCTCAGGGGAAGGCAGGCTTCACTGGTTGCTCCGCCTGATTGCGGTCTCGATGAACCTCTTCCATTGCTCCTGGCTGTTGGGATCCCAGACCTGGAGCACATCCTTCCAGGCGGCCTCTTCGTCGACGCCCTGACGGAGGGTGCGATAGAGATAGACGAAAACCGAAACCCTCATGTTGGCGAAGCAGTGGACGTAGACCTTGCGGTCCTGGTTGGCATCCATGAGAGCGAAAAACAGGTCCAGGTCGCGTTGGCTGGGATTGCGCCAGTCGACTGGAATCTGGACGTAGGTCAAGCCCTGCTCGACGGCCTGAAAGCCCTCCTGCAGGTTTCTGCGCTCATCGGCCGGCGCCAGGTTGACCAGGACTTCAAAACCGGCTTCCCGGATGGACTTCAGATGCTCATTGCGGATCTGACCCGAGGTCGTCAACCGGTCCGAGATTTCGACATGGTTGTGAACTTTGGATAGATCCAGGCTCTCTTGGGGGGACTGGGCGGAGATCCAGCTGCATCCCAGAGCCGCCAGTATCAGCATTGCCGGACTGTTCTTCATCTCAGCTTCACCCCTTGTGGAGCCCTCATCAAGGCTCAGTTCGCGACTCCTGATTCGAGCAGATCTGATTTTACACCAATGCAGGCGTCGCCCAGGAGCGCCCGCAGCTGGCCCGGCCGCCAGGCGGTCTCCAGGTGCATATACCTAATGCCCATCGGGCCTCAAGCCGATGAATTGAGGAGCCGGAGTCGGCGGCTTCTTCCGCCGACGGCATTGCCCGGATCAGCCGCCGGGCAGCTCAGGTGAATGCGGCTGAAAGCGTAAGGCGCATGGGTTGAGGAATGGTTGAAGACTTGTCCGGCAAAAACGGGTCTAATCGGCCTCGGCGAGGCATGCTGTGGTTCGTCGCAGCTGCCCTGACACTGGCTCTGTGCTCCCTGCAGGCGGGTTCACCCAGACAGAGCTATCAGCCGCAATTCGTTTTGGTTGTCAATGTTGCCAACACATTTGAGGGTGGCGGCAATCCCCGGGTGCTTCGCGAAGTGACCAGGCAGTTGTTCTTGAAAAAGCGCAGCCAGTGGCCCAACGTCCTCACCGCCAAACCTTACTCCCGCTCGTCTGACAGCCCTGTCCAGAAGGCCTTCAACCAAAGTGTCTTGGGGCTGAGTGAAATCGAGCTGGTCAATCATTGGATCGCTCTCAAGCAGCGCACCGGCCAGACTCCGCCGCGCGAGGTGGCGTCCGACCGCATATTGATCCGATTTGTGGAACGCTCTCCAGGCGCTTTCGGCGTTTTGCCGAGAGAATCGCTGACGGGCGCCAGTGACCGGGTCAAGGTCTTGTTTTCATTTTGACACTGGGGGAGGCGCCGCGATCGGCGTCCTGGAGGAGCGTGGGCCGAAGGGAACGGTGAATTGGACTATTTTCAAGGGCAAGTTTTTGGAAACGGAAGCCACAAGTGACGATTCGAACCAAACTGCTGCTCGGTTTTTCAGTGGCACTGCTGGTCATGGCGGTCCTGGTCGGAACGGTCACTTTTTTTGTCCTTCAACTGCAGGAAGCCTCCCAGACCCTGCACACCCTGGCTTCCGTGCAAAGAAACCTCCTCAGCAGCCAGGAGAGCATCCGATTCTTGCAGGATCTGGCGACCCGTATCCCGGAAATGGCTCACCCCGAAGAAAGTGCCGGGACACTGGAGAAGCAGCTCAAGCAGCTCGCAGCCCATCTGGGCTCCTTTCAGGCTCAGGTCGCCTCCCTCGACAACGATGTTCTCCCGGCCCAAAAGGTGGTGTCCGCCTTCGAAGAGTCTGATCAGACCTACCGGGCCTTTCACAGCTCGCTTTCCGATCCGGACATCAACCACGACCGCGAACTCCTGACGGATGAAGCGCTCTTCCTGGACGAGTCGCTTGCCTCCCTTGACGAGGCCTTGGACATCGCCGGCGTAAGGCTGGAGCATCAAATCAACGCCGCCCTAGACCTGGAGCACCGCGTGCGCTATCGCCCCTTGCAGGCGGGCCTGGTGATCGGCCTGCTCTCCGCCTGCCTGCTCGCGAGCTTCGCCTGGGTCTTCACCAAACGCATGGTGGCGCCCCTGAAAGTCATGGGATCGGCTGCCCGAGAAGTGGCCTCAGGAGACTTGGAGGTCCGCATCGCCCATCCTTCGCGGGATGAAGTCGGGGATTTGGCCGCCACCTTCAACCGGATGGTCTGTGACCTGAAGGCTTCACGGGACGAACTGGTCTCGGCCAAAGAGGATGCCGAAGCGGCCAGCGTGGCCAAGAGCGAGTTCCTGGCCAACATGAGCCATGAGATCCGAACTCCCATGAACGGCATTATGGGCATGACCGAACTCGCCCTGGACACCCGCCTCAGCCATGAGCAGCGCAGCTATTTGACCATGGTCAAACAGTCCTCCGAGGCCTTGCTCTCCCTGATCAACGACATCCTGGACTTTTCCAAGATCGAGGCCGGTAAGCTCGATCTGGAATGCATCTCCTTCGATCTGCACAGCTGCTTGGGCAACGCCCTCAAAGCCCTGGCCATCCGGGCGCACCACAAGAGCTTGGAATTGGCCTGCCGCATTCATCCGGCCGTTCCAGTCCGTCTGCATGGCGATCCGGGCCGCCTGCGCCAGGTGATCGTCAATCTGGTGGGCAACGCCATCAAGTTCACCGAGGAAGGCGAGGTGGTGGTCGATGTGCAAATCGAGTCGGAGAATTCCGAAGAGATCTATCTGCACATTTCGGTGCGGGACACCGGAATCGGCGTCCCGCCTGAAAAGCAGGAAGCCATCTTTGAGGCCTTCACCCAGGCCGACGCCTCGACCACCCGGAGGTACGGCGGTACCGGATTGGGCCTGGCCATCTCTTCCCAGCTGGTGGGGATGATGGGCGGGCACATCTGGATGGAAAGCCGGGAGGGCCGGGGCAGCACCTTCCACTTTACGGCCCGCTTCAAGTTGCCCCTGGCACAGGAAGCCGAACCGCTGCGTCAGCGGCGCGACCTGAAGGGCCTGAATGTCCTGGTGGTGGACGACAACGCTACCAACCGGTTCATCCTGCAGGAGTTGGTGGACAAGTGGCGCATGCATCCCATGCTGGCTGAAAGCGGCTCACAGGCACTTGTGGCCTTGGACCGGGCCTTCCAGTCCAAGCGCCCCTTCGACTTGGTTCTGCTCGACGTCCACATGCCCGGGATGGACGGGTTCGAATTGGCCTCACACATCCAGCAAAACCCTGAGTGGCGCAACATGGTGTTGGTCATGCTCTGCTCGGCCGGCCACCGGGGCGACGCCAAGCGGTGCCGCGAACTGGGCGTCTCGGCCTACTTGCCCAAGCCCATCACCCAGTCCGATCTGCTGGACGCCATCATGACCGCCCTGGGGGAAAGGGAGCTTCCCAGCCAGGAAGTCCGCCTTATCACACGCCATACACTGGGCGAGGACCGCCGCCTCAACATCCTGCTGGCCGAGGACAACCTGGTCAATCAGCGACTGGCCGTCAAGCTGCTGGAAAAGAGGGGCCACCGGGTACAGGTGGCCAACAATGGCTTGGAGGCTCTCAAGGCCTTGGAGCAAAACCAGTTCAACATCATCCTGATGGACGTCCAGATGCCCGAGATGGGCGGCATTGAGGCCACCGCTGCCATCCGCGAACGCGAAAAGAACTCCGGCGACCACATCCCCATCGTGGCCATGACAGCTCACGCCATGAAAGGCGACCGCGAAAAATGCCTGGCCGCAGGCATGAACGAATACCTCTCCAAACCCATCCGCACCGAGCAGCTGTACGAAGTGCTGGAGCGCGTCAGCGCCCTTTCCTCCCGCGAGTTGCGCATCGAAGCCAGCGCCTGAGAAGAAAGCAGCGAAAAACGAGCCCACAGGCGCTATTCTTTGGCTCCACCGATTCTGGCTTTCCAGTCGTGTGCTCCGCCGGGACGGGTCCGATAAGCGTTAACTTCAGGGTGGGTGTTTCCTGCCAGTTGCAGAAAAGGGGAATGGCGTCTTCACCTGCTTCAGCAGGTTGCCCGAAAGCCTTCAGCCTTTCGGGTCATTAGCCCAGTCCTTCAGGGCTGGGGAACGAGTGCGAAAGGTAGCTGCCAGCCCGTTCTTCAACGGGCTTTTCCTCTGGGCTTCAGCCTCGCCTTCGACACGCTTGGCGGGAATTGGGGAAGCAAACGGCCAGGGGGAGGACGCGGGCGATCAGGATGAGGTCATTGAGGTTTTGTCTCGCCGCCGCGCCCAACCCAGCGCGACGCTTGCAGCCACCGCCATCGTACCCGCCAGCAGATTAAACAGGATGTCACGCGGGTCGAAGACGCGGCTGGGCAAGAACGCCTGGGTGCACTCGTCGAGCAGGCCCAGCGCTGCCGTCGCCAGCACCGCGAGCAGAGGTGGCAGCGGGACGCGGCGACCGCGGCTCCTGCGCTCGGCCAGCGCTT
>JANQFM010000533.1 GCA_028277865.1 Acidobacteriota bacterium | reverse complement strand
AGGTTCCAGATCATGCGGACGACTTTCCAGCCTTGACAACCCTTCCTCCAGATTCTGAGGTACTTGTAGGTATAGGACAGAGTCGGATCGATACCCGGCGGAGCGTTATTGGGAGTCAGTGTTCCCCGCCCGGTTCCCCACTCGAAGGCCCATCCGTTGTCGGCTACGATTTCTTCGATTGAGACTTCGGCGGTCTGATTCACGCGCGACATGAAGGCCTGCAGCTCTTCCTGGTCCCGCTTGCCCAATCGGGCCGGCTCTCCGGGACTCATGACGACCCGGTCCTCGGCAATGGCCGACAGGTAGCCCTGGGCATCCCCTCCCAGATAGGCCTTGATCTGCTTGGTGGCGAGGCGGCGGATTTGCATTTCGTCGTGAAGGCTCATAGCGGCTCCAGTCGATCTTCCCCATCCAAACTCCGCTGGCTGTGACTCCAAGGCTGCGCCTGTTAAGACGACCCTCGTCCTCACTTCGTTCGATCAAATCTGTTCTTCAGTCCGTCACTTCGCGTTCTTAGCGACTTTGAAAGCTGCTCTTCGAGACCATTGTGATCCCTGTCACTTCTCAGTTGCCGGTCCTCTTCTACCCTTGTGCTGCACTGATGAACTGATCTGGCGAAATACGCCAGCAGCGGGATGGGCCGGATAGTCGGTTTGTTCCCGCTCCGATTTCTTGCGACGCAGCGAAAAGGCCACCCGGAGCGAAAGTCCGGGGCGCAAAGCTGAGGCCTAAGTCCCGATCGGGGAGTCCCGCCAACGGATAGGGCTGACCAGTTGCCGAAAGCGAATTCGCGCTTTCTTGGGGGATTTGTAGATGACGTCGCTACCTTTTCGTCGGCATCCCTTCCAGATGATGCCGGCTGCCTTGATCGTCCTTCTGATTTCCTCTTTTTCCAGCCTCTACAGTCAGCACTCGGACAGTTTTGGGCCTCCTTCACTGAAGGCCAAGCTCTCGCCTGTCTTGGCTGCCCGGATCGCCCATGCCAAAGCCCGCTCGGGCAAGTCAGCAAAGCGGACTCTTTACCCCGTCATCGTCCAGGTCGATGAGCGGCTTTTCGAATCGGCAATCGCCCGCTCCCGCTCAGCAGGACTGGCCGCGTTGAACAGCCTGCCTTCCATTCACGCCCTGACAGCCCGGCTGAGCAGAGAGCAGATTGAAAACCTGGTTCGATCGGACCAGATCGAGTACATCACATTGGACCTGCCGATTCATCCCCTATCCCATGAGAATGCCTACGACGACGAAGATATTGCCGAAGCGTTCGATATCTACCGCCACACGATCGGGGCGCAGGGTTTTTCAGAGCCCCGCCGCGGCAAATTCACCGTGGCAGTCTTCGACTCCGGCATCGGCTACGGCAATGGAGACCCTTTGTCCGGCAAGGTGCACGTCCGAGCAGACTTTACCTCGGGGCAACCTGTCATCTCCGCTGCATCCGGGAACGACGCCTACGGGCACGGCACCCACGTGGCCGGGATCGTTGACGGCGTAGCTCAGGGCAGTCAGCATTTTGTGGATGTGCGCGTCATCGGCCCACAAGGCTGGGGGCGGACCAGCGACTTGATCCGTGCTGTCGGCTGGGTGGTTGAAAACAAGGATCGCTACCACATCCGCATTGCCAATCTTTCCCTGGGCCATCCCCCTGTCGATTCCTATCTCAAGGATCCGCTCTGCCAGGCAGTGCGCCGGATGGTCGATGCCGGGATCGTTACAATAGTCTCGGCCGGCAACTTGGGCAAGACGGAGAAGTTTCCCAAAATCTGGGGAGGAGTCACCAGCCCGGGCATTGAACCGAGCGTGATCACAGTGGGTCCGGTCAACAACCATGGAACCCTGACGCACCGGGATGACACCTCCACCAGCTACGGGTCACGGGGACCCACCATCGACGGGTTCTTCAAGCCCGACCTGGTCGCGCCCGGCAACCGAATCCCCTCCTTGCTGGCTGAAAAAAGCTGGATTGCGCAAAACTATCCCGAGCTGATTCTGGAATCAGACGACGACTTTCGAATGATCGAGCTGAGCGGCTCCAGCATGGCGACAGCCTTCGTCAGCGGGGCCGCGGTGCGGATGCTTCAGGTCAATCCGGAGCTGACTCCGCACTTGGTCAAGCTCATACTCAACCTCACCGCTTCGAAGCTGGGCCAGCCTGCCATCCTGGAGCAGGGCAACGGCATGCTCAACGCTCGGACAGCGCTGGAGCTGGCTGCTCGGATCGATGTCGCCAACAGAATCCTGGAGTCCAACGTCACTCCAGTTTGGCTCCTGGAGGACGAGGATTGCTCCTCCAGCTGGACCGGTTGCGAAGAAGTCTGGGCGGGCGGCGCATTTGCATTTGGGAATCAGGCGGTCTACAGCCCACTGGTATCGCAGCAATGGCAGGGAGAGCTGTGGGGAAGCGGACTGGAGTGGCCGAACGTGCTGGTGCGGGACAGCGGCCTTTTCTGGGCCGAGGGATTTTTTCAGCCCAAGGGCTTCTTCTGGTCAGACAGCACTGTCATGGCCGATGGGTCCATCGCCTGGACGGATGGCTTCTTCTGGTCAGACGGGTTTTTCTGGTCGGACGGGTTCTTTTGGTCAGACGGATTCTTTTGGTCGGACGGATTCTTCTGGTCGGACGGCGTGATCTGGCCTGACAAAGAAGGCGACCAAGTCTTGCCGGATGTCTACCCGGGGGATCAGAACTAAGCCGACTTGCAGGAACCGCAATCATGGCGAGCACAGATGGGAGAGCGACATGTTGAGCTGGTTGGCAGAACGCAGTGAACGGCTGCTCGGCTTCAGCAACGAGCCCGTCTCGCGCAGCGGGAAAGCCTACATCATTGGAGTCATCATCCTGGGCACCTCCATCATCATCCATTCGGCGGTGACTTGCTTGAGCCAACCGGACGCAACCTGGATTCTGTTGGCCGCTGTTTCGGCCCTGCTGGCGGTCCTTTCGACTTCCATGGGCCGCAGTCATGAAAAAATCGGCATGACCTTGTGCGACGTGACCGTCTTCCTGGCCCTATTCCTGTGCGGCCCGGCAGCCGGGGTCATGGCTGCGGTCAGCGAAGGCCTCGCCTTCAATCTGCGACGGCATGTCCACAGGGTCTACCGGCAACTCTTCAACTTGGGTCAAATCGCCATTGTGGCGGCATTCGCCGGCCATATTTTTTACTTGACCTACGGGGGAGAGGCGCCGTTGGACCGCGAAGCCGTCGGCAATCCCGTCTATTTGCTCATCGCCGCGGCTGCCAGCGGGCTCTACTACTGCCTGATGACATCGGGCCTGGTGGCACGAGCCATCTCTTTTTCTTGTCGGCAACGGTTTGACGAGGTATGGGTCCGGTGCATTGATCAAGCCCATGTGACATCTGCGGGCGCCCTGCTGGGCGCGGCAATCTTTCTCATTCTCTATTAGATACAAAGGAACGGGTTCGAACGGGTCAAGCACAACAGGATTACGAGCAATATGAGAGAACAGGCAGTCCAAAGATCATGCCCGGCACCCATCCGGTGGAGGCTCTTCAGTCGCGAATCTTCATTCGCCGAGGAGATTCCCGCCCAAGGGCGATTCTTCTTTCTGGTTTCCGTGCTGCTCGGACTGCCGGTCTTGGGCTATAGCCTGCTCACGGCCCTGGCCAGCGAACCCACCTGGCTGGCCCTGGCCGCGGCCGCAGTGATCGCCAGCTTCTTCCCGGTCCGCCTCCCCTCCCTGCATTCGCGGATGCAGTCGTGCACCATGACGGCAGGCGACATCTTCACATTCGTCACCATTTTGCTTTACTCGCCTGAGGCTGCCGTAGCAGTAGCCGTCATCGACAGCTTCGTGGGGAGCTTCAAGAGATCCCGTCCCTACCGGTCCATCTTCAATCTGGCTCAAGTCTCGATCCTCACTTTCATCTCAGGCCACCTTTTCTATGCACTTCAGGGCAGCATCGAGGCAGGGTCGCCCAGCGAGACCATGCGCTCCCTGCTCTTTTTCGTCAGCCTGATCGGCTGTGCCTCGCTCTATTTGGCCTCCACAACCGGAGCCGTCTCGCGGATGATCTCGCTTTCCACCGGCAGTTCCTTTTTGGAGACCTGGAAAGACAATGCCCTGAGCTACTCGGTGACCAGCGTGGCCGGCATCTCGCTGGTGGGATTCATCTACCTCAATTTCGAACGCGCCCAATTCATGGCCGTGGGCGTGGCCTTGCCGGTAGTACTGATGGTGCTTTACGCCTACAAGATGAATCATGCCAGGGTCGAATCGCTGCAAAAAGCCTTGGTCATCGCTCACTACGATCCGCTCACAGGCCTTCCCAACCGCAAGCTTTTCCACGACCAGATCGTGGTTCACCTGGCCCAGGCCGAACGCGAAGACAAGGCTCTGGCCCTGCTCTTGCTCGACCTGGACAACTTCAAGAACGTGAACGACTCGCTGGGCCATTCGGCCGGAGACCTGCTGCTCAGGGCTGTCGCCGACCGCCTCAAGTCCACCCTGCGCACCTCCGATGTCGTTGCACGCCTGGGCGGAGACGAATTTACTGTCCTGGTCCCCGGCATGACCCGCGACGACCCTGTGAAAGCCGCCCAGGTGGCGGAGAAAATCCTGCAGTGCTTTGAAAAGCCTTTCCATGTCGACAACCGGGAAATCTACGCCACCACCAGCATCGGGGTCAGCCTTTTCCCCTCGGACGGCCAGGAAGTGGACCGGCTGATGCGCCATGCCGACATGGCCATGTACCGATCCAAGGAAAACGGGCCCAACAAATACCGCTTTTACTCCTCGGAACTCAGCGCCCGTTTTCAGGAGCGCCTGGCCCTGGAAACCGACTTGCGCCACGCGGTGGAACGGGACCAGTTGGACGTTCACTACCAGCCGCAGGTCGACTTGAGGAGCGGGAGGATCACGGGAGTTGAGGCTCTGGTGCGCTGGAACCACCCCTTGAGGGGCAATGTTCCCCCCTCCATCTTCGTTCCTATCGCCGAAGAGACCGGGCTCATCTGGCAGATCGGCGAACAGGTGCTGCGCCGGGCTTGCCTGCAGGGCCGAAAATGGGTCCGGGCCGGCTACACCGACCTGCGTATCGCGGTCAACGTCTCGGCCCGTCAGCTCAAGCGTTCCAGTTTGGATCAATTGGTGGCCGAGGTTTTGGAAGAGTCTTCCCTGCCCGCCGCCAACCTGGAGATCGAACTGACCGAAGGCTCGATCATGGAGGACGTCGAGTCGGCGATACAAATGCTCAACCGCCTCAGTCGGCTGGGGGTTCACATCGCCATCGACGATTTCGGGACCGGCTATTCCTCGCTGGCCTACCTGAAGCAGTTCACTTTGGACCGCCTCAAGATCGACCGCTCCTTCATCCAGGACCTGGGAAGCCAGGAGAGCAAGGACGCCAAGATCACCCGCACCATCATCGCCATGGCCCATCACTTGAACCTGAAGGTCATCGCCGAAGGAGTGGAGACTCAGGATCAGCTGGAATTCCTGCACAGCAACGGCTGTGACGAGATCCAGGGCTACCTGTGCAGCCGCCCCCTCAGCAGCGATGACCTGGACGAGTTCCTGGCCCGCAAACGGTCGTCCAATGTACTGCAGATGCCTGAGCGCTGCTTGACGCGCTCGATCGCCTGAGCAGAGCGTACTTGGCGCCTTGGCTCGAAACGCAGCTGCCACAAGGATCACTCCTCAAGAAACTCCAATACCTCGTCCAATTCCCAAGGGCGCCGGAATAGAACGGGTACGCCATCTGCGGACAGATCGTGGCGGAGCGGGGCATTGATGACAGCGAGACAGCGGGGCCGGTAAGCGGACGAGAAGCTGCGGGCAGCCCGCGAAAAAGTGGGGCGTTGCAAATCGCCGGCCTTCACTTCCAGGCCGATCAGCCGGTCCTGCCGACGGATTACGAAGTCCACTTCCGCACCGTTTTTGGAACGCCAAAAGCGGACCTCATCCAGCAACGGCAGTCGCTTCATCAACTCGCCGTAAACAGCGTTTTCCCACAGCGCACCTCGATCAGCGCGGTTTTGAAGCGGGCCGAAACCGGCAAAGACGGCATTTCGAAGCCCATTGTCCAAGAAGTAAAGCTTGGGAGTCCCAGTCACCTCGGCTCGCTTTCCCCCCACGAAGGGCGGGACCAGACGGAGCAGATGGGCCTGTTCGGCAATTTCCAAGTAACGCGCTGCCGTGTTGCGGGAGGCCTGAGCCAGACCCGCCCATTCCGAAAGGTTGATCAGATTGCCCACATCGGCTGCTGCCAATTCCAGCAACTTGCGAAAAACATGGGGCCGCTCGATCGTATGGAGGTCGGATACGTCGCGAAGCACAAAAGCCTCGACCAGATGGTAGAGCGTCGTAGCGGGATCCGGTTTGAGAAATGCGTCCGGGTAAGCGCCGCTGACCAGAATCCTCTCCCACAGCTCCCTCGATCGCGCCGCTCGGATCGCCGGGGACAGATCGGAAGGGATCAGCCCCTGGGCCTCCTGCAGCGAAAAAGGCAGCAGAAGCGTTCGCCGCACCCGCCCCGCCAATGACTCCCGTGTGCGGGCCTGAAAAGAGAAGGACGAACTGCCGGTGGCCACGATACGACGGTCTTTTTCCAGGTCCACCAGTCCTTTGATGAAAAGGGGAGCATCGGGAAGGTTCTGGACCTCTTCCAGCAGCAAGACTGTTTCAGGCTGCAGCACATCGGCCAAATCTTGCAGCGCACGGGCCGGGGAGCGGCCCAATTCCCGGATGCGGGGCTCTTCGGCATGCAGGATCAGCAACGGCAACGGCTCTCGTGACAGGCTTTCCAGGATCCAGGTCGATTTGCCCGCCTGCCTGGGCCCCGTCACCAACTCTGCACTTCCGGGCTGCAACTCCAGCCGGCGCTTTCGGGCTAGGAACGGGTCGGGCTGTCGAGTTGCCATCAAGGCTCCCTGGTCCCGAGGCCGGTCCAGCCAGGGATTGTGGGTTCGAAGAACGGCGAGTAGCGCGTCATCCATGCCAGACAGCTTACAACAAGGCAATTAGCCTGGTCAATCGTCAAGATGCCTGACAATTGGCATGGATACAGGGAGAGATCCCAGACAAGAACAGGGATCCTTCGCGGAATTTCGCGGGCCTGCCTGATCACTTTCCTTGATAGGGGACGCCTTTGGTGATCCAGTCGGGGGCCGGAGCTCCTTTCAGGTAATGGTCGAAGTACTGCTTCATCTTGAGCGTGTAGTCCAGCTTGTTGGGGTATTTTTGCAGGTGATGCGGCTCACCCCGGTACTGCAGGAATA
>JANQFM010000939.1 GCA_028277865.1 Acidobacteriota bacterium | reverse complement strand
TCGATCTCGCCGATTACCGGCTCCCCGTTTGCCACCGGCGGCACGGGTGACGCGACCGGAATCGCTTATCTGGCTACGCTGGATTTGGAAGTCGCCAAGAGCGAGTCGGTTGACCCGGTGGTTGCCGGATCAGGCGCCGGCAACCTGACCTATGTGGTGACCCTCAGCAACAACGGCACCAGCCCTGCGACCGGAATCGTCGTGGATGAAGCGTTGACGCTGCCTGCAGGTGTCTCCGTCGATTCCATCACCCCCAGTGCCGGCAGCTTCGCAGGCACCTCTTGGTCATTGGCCTCTCTGGCCGGAGGCGCCAGCGAGACTCTCACCGTCGTACTCACAGTCGGTTCCACCACTGCGCCGGGCACCGATGTGATCAGCAACACGGCCACAATCAGCATGCTCAACGAGTCGGATGCCAATGCGGCCAACAACACTGCCAGCGAGGCAACTTCGGTGCTCTCGCCGGCTGATGTTTCGGCTGCCAAGGAGGTTGGCGGGAACTTCCGGGATGGCGGGACGATTATCTACACGGTGACCCTGTCCAACTCGAGCGCTTCCGGGCAGGCCGACAACCCGGGCGACGAGTTCGTCGATGTCCTGCCCTCGGAGCTCAGCCTGGTTTCGGCTGCAGTCGTCAGCGGCGGCGGCGTTGTTGTCGCGGATGTGGGATCGAACACGGTCACCTGGAACGGTGCGATCCCCGGCAACGGCACGGTGGTCATCGAGATCGAGGCGGTCATCAGCTCCGTCATCATCGCCGGCCAGAAGATTTCGAATCAGGGGCAGGTCTCCTTCGACTCCGACGGCGACGGCACCAATGACTCGTCAGCGGCCACAGATGATCCCGGCCCGGGCGGAAGCGACGATTCGACGGACTTCCGGCTGCTCGAACCGCTGGACATCCCGACCCTCGGCAGGTTCGGATTTGCGGCACTGATCCTGTTGCTTCTAGTCGTTGCAATCAGGCTGCTGCCTCACAGAGTTGCCTGAGGCAACGATTGCCGCTTTCGGATTCTCCTTCCCATCAGATCCGAAAGCGCTGCATCCTCTCAGGGTCTCGGAGGATTGGCGAGATTCAGGCCAAACCGTGGCGCCCGCACCTTGCGGGCCTCTCGATTCCTGTCGTGCGTGGCTGACCGGACCCGGATCCGAAGGCCTGCAAGATGCAGGCGCTCCTGGTGGTGCTGTAAACGGAACGATGAAGGAGCTGCATGATCGCTTTTGCCGGCTCGATCACCAGCTTTGAAGTCACTACTAAGCCCGCCCCCCATTCGACATCCCGGCCATCCTTTGCCCGGGAATGGAAACGGAGGGCAATCCAGGCGTCATCACCCCTGCCCTGAGTTGCCACCTTTTAATCGTGCACCCGCACCTGATGTCCGACGTTCAGGAGTTGGACGAAATGCGGAACGTCGAACGTCGGACTGAAAGCGTGGACCGCTTATGATATCTCCGTAAGTGAATGTATTAGAAGGGGTAAAGTGTGGCAGCCCCACGGGGATTCGAACCCCGGTTTCCGCCGTGAGAGGGCAAATCGGAGGAGGGGCGCAAACCTCCTGTTTTCAGTTAATTAGCTGATTCTGGAAGGATTAGCTTGCCCGCTGGATTTCTATTATTTCTAGTAAACGGTGGTCTTGCCTGTGAAAAATCGTTCAGAGTAGCCACCAAATGGACACCAAAAGTCCGTCAGTGGGGTCTGTGCAGGTGCAATTTGGGGTGGACTTTTCTGACCCGCCGCTACGCGGAAGCGGGCTGGGACCGGGATTGGGCATGCTAGAATGACGGGATTGACGGCTCCTTGGTGGCCGTTGGAGAAGTGCCATGCAAATCACGGTGGACGTGCCGGAGAAAGTCCTTGCTGAATCCCAGCCGTCCGAAATCGCCGATCGGATCAAGCTGTACGCGGCGCTGATGATGTTCCAGGCGGGAGAGCTGTCGGCAGGTTTGGCCAGCCAACTGGCTGGCGTGGACCGGTACGCCTTTTTGGCAGAGTGCAAAAAGCACGGGATCCCTGCCGTCAGCTACGATCCAGAAGAACTGGCAGCCGACCTTCAGGCCGCTTCCGGAGCAGCCGGCGGATGATCGTCGTTTCCGATGCCTCGGTCCTCCTCGCGCTGGCCAATTGCGACAGTCTTCACCTTCTCGAATCGCTCTTCCAAGAGGTCCAAGTGCCAGGTGCTGTCTTCGACGAGTTGGCGATCCCTGGCAAACCCAAGGCGGAATCCGTTTCCAGGTTTCTTGAAGGGAAGATGACTCGCATCGATTTCCTTGAGCTGGCAGTGGAGTCCCCTGGATTGGGCCGCGGAGAGCGGGAAGCGATGGCCCTTTACCGTCATTTGGGCGCCGATCTGCTGCTGGTCGACGACAAGAGAGCCCGCAAGGCTGCTCAAGCGAACGGAATTCGCATCAGCGGAAGCCTGGGCGTTTTGCTGCTGGCCAAGCAAAGGGGCTTGCTGAAGCGTGTCCGTCCGCTGCTGGAGGAGCTGCAGGCTTCCGAGATCTATGTAGATGACCGGCTCATCCGCAAGACGCTGCAGCTAGCCGGGGAATAATCGAATTAGCCCCTGAGGGACAGTCCCCTGCTCCGAAGACCAGGCCTTGAAGCTGAATCGAAGGCCTCATCACCAAGCTTTCCGCATCCCCTGCAGCTGCCGGAGAGTTGGAAGCCCAGGGCCGGATCCGGGATCAATCTCGAAGGTTCTTTGGGGCTGTTTTTTCGGCTTCGGATCTTTCCTTTTTGGGCCTCAAACTTTTCTGACGGGAATTTAATACTCTTTTTCTTCACTCAGCAATTGCAAACCGCTGAAATAGAAGGGGATCGGCTTCTCAGGCGGCGAATTGGGAGAGGATTCGGAGCACGCTTACAATAGGGCAATATTCTCGGATCACTTGCACCTTGGCACCCTAATCCTTGTAAACTATTGAAAATAAAAAGAAAAGGTAGGGTGCAAGTAGGGGTGCAGGTAGGGTGCAAGTTGCAAAATTTTGATAATAAAGGGCTTACGCGGATTTCGGGCTGAATCTGGAAGGGGGCCAGGGTGCAAGTTGAAAGGCCCAAAACAGGGTTGCACCCGCTCAAACCCGCTCCAGCACTGGGTTTGCACAAAGGTGCAACCTTCAGGGGGATGTAGGGGGGTAGTGGATGCGGAAATTCGAATTCTATGCAGAAATTCCGAGACGCTGAGAAGGGATATAGCTGGAAGGCTGCGAGGCGTTAAAACGAGCCTAAGACGGACTCTGGCGGGAGCGTGAAGGCAGGACTCGGTCACTTGCTGTCGAATAGCTGATTGATCACGTCCGCACAGACCCCCAAGGTGAACAATCCGGTTGGAGCGAGCATGCTGCTGCCGTGCGCCAGTTCGTTTCTGAATTTGGGAAGAATCTGAGCGACCACGCGGCTTCGACTTTGAGGCTCTGCGACCGGTGTCGGAGGCCGGTTCGCGTCGAGGTCACTCGGCTCTCCAATCGGTTCTGGAGACGGTTTGTAGTACTCGAACCCATCATCTCGGATCCATCCTTGCTCGACAGCATACTGGAGATTGTGGCTGAGATTGGATTTTTCCTTGCCGATTCTTTCTTTCAGGGCAAATTCGAGCGAGGCGTAGGCCTGCATCTCGGCCACCTGGAAGAACCTGTAGACGAACCAGGAATAGAGCAGCAGGTTGCGGGCTGTCTCAAAATGAATGCGGATATTTGCCGGAACGCTGCCTCGAAGGGAAATGCTCTCCACTTCCGCGTAAAAGTCTTCGAGAGTCCAAGGGCGCATTTCTCCGGTGCGAGCATCGCGTCGAACGTAGGAGGTCATTCGCGGATCGGGAGAGCAGACACTTTCCAACGGCTTCAAACGATCGCTTTTGGAGATCTCCGACATTTGCGAAACTGCTCCGTTATTCGGAATCCTTCTGCCAACCTGCAGACTGCCAGGCTGGCTGGGTCCGCAAGAAAAGACGGCTCCACGGCCTTGTCAAATTTTAGCAGAGCGGTTCTGGGCCATCGTGATTGTTGTGGCTCCCTGACGGGAGCCTGCGTTCTGTCGAGACCCAAACATCGCGTAAGCAGGCCAGAACTTGGGAGAATCCCCTGCTGCGGTTTCCAATCTCAGAGGCTAAAATTGAGGTATGGCAAACCGGGAGCATTTGGACATCTTGAAGACGGGGGTTGAGGAATGGAATCGGTGGAAAAAGAAAAACTCCGACACCATTCCAGACCTGTGCGGCGCCGACCTGAAAGGAGCCAACCTAGAGGGAGCGATTCTGGTCAATGCCAATCTGGACAGCTCTGACTTGGAAGGTGCCATATTGATCAGGGCCAATCTGGCCCGGGCCAGACTGATGAGGGCCAACTTGGTCGATGCAAAGCTGTTTCAGGCGTTCCTCGGCGAAGCCAATCTGGTCAGCGCCTGCCTTCGAGGGGCTGAACTGGGGCTGGCCAGCCTTGGGGCGGCTGAACTTGATGAAGCCGACCTTGCCGACGCCAACCTTGAGGGGACAGACCTAGCCTCTGCCCGCTTGTTTGCCACCAGACTCGACGGGGCAAATCTGGGTGACGCTCGCATGGCGGGTACCCTGATTGGAAATTGTGACGTTTCCGGTGTTGACGGCCTCGCAGATGTCTATCATCTCGGCCCAAGCACTGTGGGAGTGGACACGCTGGCCAGGACTGCTCAAAGGCTTGGCGAAGACCGATCTCGGCAGGGATAGGTCGAGGCATTCTTCAAAGGAGCAGGTGTGGATGAGCAATTCGTCGACCTGTTCCAAAGCATGATCGGCCAACCCATCGAATTCTACTCCTGCTTCATCTCCTACAGCCACAGCGACAAGGCCTTCGCTCGCCGCCTTCACGACTCGCTGCAAGGACGGGGAATCCGCTGCTGGCTCGACGAGCATGCCCTGGTGCCGGGTGATCGCATTATGCGGGCTGTCAATAAAGCCATCCGAGTCAACGACAAGCTGTTGCTCTGCTGCTCAGAGGCTTCTTTGCAGTCTTCTTGGGTAGAGGATGAAATTGCGGCTGCGATTAAGAAGGAAAGGGACGACGGGCGGGACGTTCTGATTCCTCTCAACCTGGACGGCTATTTCTTCGAGTGGAAGGGCGATCACAGTGTCCGAATCCAGGAACGGCTTGCTGCGGACTTCACTGGCTGGGAGAAAGACAACACTAAGTTCGAGAGAGAGTTAGACAAGGTTGTGAAGGCTCTCAGGCCACAAGTTGAGGACTGATGTCACCCGCCATTTGTCTCAGACGGCGACCGCTGCTGGGCGAAGGAGAGGGGCAAATCCCCC
>JANQFM010000500.1 GCA_028277865.1 Acidobacteriota bacterium | reverse complement strand
TTGAGGTTCTTGGCACCTCGTTAAAGGCCGCTGAGATTGCTGCATTCTTCACATTTGAGTCAAATTTGGAGCGCCCGCATCTTGCGGCCTCTGCCTCTGGAGGGATCCCGATCCTGGCAGCCGAGCGGATCCAGACTCCAGAAGCCCGCAAGATGCGGGCGCTCCTGGCCTTCCCGGTCTGAGGCGCTGCCTCGCTTCGCTAGACTCTTCAACTGCCAACTGCCAACTGCCAACTGCCAACTGCCAACTGCCCTAGCGGCCCTGGTGGAAAGGGCGGCCTTGCTGGTAAAGGCGCAGGCGCTGCTGGATTTGCCGGGCCAGGGCAGGCTGGTTCTGAGACACGGCCAGTTGGGCAGCCTGGCCGGCCAGCTGGGCTGCTTCGCCGAAGCGCCCGATTTCGGCCAGGGCAGCGGCCCGCAGGTCGGCCACCTGGGGCTGGTTGGGATAAGCTTGGTAGACGCGCTGCGACAATTCGACAGCCCTGGCGCCATTGCGCCATCTTTCCTCGGGAGCGGTGGAAAGCTCCCAGGCCAAGGCCCGGATGAAAAGCGAGCTGTTGGGTGCCTGTTGCAGCCCCTCTTCAAAACGCTGGATGGCTTGACCGTGCTTGCCCTGCATGGCCAGGGCGATTCCCAGGTTGTGCAGTGCCTCCAGGTTGGCGGAGTCGATCGAAACAGCCTGGCGCCACTGATCGATTGCTCCTGCAAGGTCGCCTTGAGAAGCCAAGGCCTTGCCCAGGTTGGTATGCGCCGCTCCCAGGCCCGGACTGAGCCGCAAGGCCTCGCGGTAGCGTTGCAGGGCCTGCTGCAACTGCCCGCCTGCGGCCAGCAGCAGGCCAAGCTGGTTGTGGGCTTCGGCGTAGGCGGGAGAGATGCGGATGGCCTCGCGGACGTGCTTTAAGGCCTCTTCCCCCTTTCCTTGGCTGGCCAGCGCCATGGAAAGGTTGTGATGGGCAAAGGCTTCATCCGGCTGGATCCGCAGTGCTTGCCGGTATTGTACGACAGCCTCCTTCAGACGCCCTTGGCCGGCCAAGGAAGCTCCCAGGTTGACGTGATCACGAGCGTTTCCAGGCCGGATTTCCAGTACCTGGAGAAATGCCTTTTCCGCCTCGGGATATTGACGGTTGGCCGCCAGGGCCAGCCCTCGCCGTGTCAGTGCCGTGGAACTGACCGCTTCGGACTGCACCTGGGAAAGAACAGGATCGGGCACAGCGGCGGGATCGGGATAAGCCTGAGCGGTCCTGGCGGCTTGCCGGGCTTGATCGTCTTGGCCCAAACGCCGGTGGACCTGCCCCAAAAGCGTGTACAGCTCGCCCTGGCGGGGCGCCAGCGAGACGGCCTGCTGCAGGAGAGAAAGAGCCTGCTGCAGGTCGTCGTCGGCCAGGCTGATCTGGGCCAGGCCATAGATGGCGTGCGTCGACTGAGGATACTTTTCCAAGGCCAGGCGGTACTGCGCGTCCGCTTGCTTGGACTCACCCGCCTCCAGCAACGCATCTCCGTAGTGGACGTGCAAGGCGGCATTGTCGGGTTCCAGCTGGGCGGCGATCCGGAAGTTGTCGAGGGCGGCCGGCAGGTCGGTCCTTCGCAGCGAATGAGCCGCCAGATAGGGCCATCGGTAATCGGATGGATCCAGATCGAAGGCGGCTTGGTAGCAGTGGGCGGCAGGCCCGAAAAGCGTATGGGCCTGCAAGTACATGCCAAGGCGTCCCCAATCGTCCGCAGAAGCGGGGTTTTGGCGGACTTGCTGCTCGGCTTGACGGATTTTGGAAGCCACCTGGGGCTCCATGGCGGAAAGGTCGATGACGGGGAGCTCAGGTTCGGTCGTGGAGCAGGACGCAGACAGCAGGAAGAGGGGGAGTGTCGCACAAAGACGCCAGATTGCAAAGTGGGTCCTTCTAATCGTTGCCACTGGATTTTCCTTTGCCTTTTTCGAGTTGCAGCAATTGGTCGGCGGAAGCCGGGCCGAACCTCTCCACCGTTCCATCTGGCCAGCGGACGAGGATGCCGTCCGCCCGCTCGGCGACGCCCAGCCCGAAGTGCACTGCAGCGGGGTTGGCCGCCAGGTAGCTGTAGGCCGGGCTGACTGTCCGGACCTGCTTGGACTCCGCAATCTGAACTTCAATGACCGCTCCCAGGGCATCGCGCCGAAGCTGGGGGTCATAGGCGCGCACCTGCAGCCAATTGCCCCGCTTGGGTACGTCGTTGCGAAAGATCCGGGCGGGACCATGGCCTTGGGTGATGACGGCGTCCAGGTCTCCGTCCCCGTCCAAGTCTCCCACCAGGACGGCCCGGCTGATTTCCGACAGGCCGGTGAGCCGGCCTGCCTTGGCCGATGCATTCTCGAAAAGCCCGCCAGCGGCGTTTTCGAAGAACTGATTGGGTTCGGCATAGGCTTGGGCGGGGAAGCCATTCGCTGCCTCGGAATCCGAAACGGCATTCTGCGAGGCCGATTCGCCCTGGCTGCGCCGGACCTTTCCATTGGCGACCAGCAAGTCCAGGTCCCCGTCGTGATCGGCGTCAAAGAATACGGTGCCGAAGCCGGTGAAGGGCAGGCTGGCCGCCCCCAATCCCGATGAGGCCGTCGCATCCTCGAACTGGCCTTGGCCCAGGTTTCGGTAAAGCGTATTGGTCTCGCGGTTGAGGTGGGTCATGAAGAGATCGATCCGACCGTCGCCGTCCACGTCGCCCACAGCCAGGCCCATGCTGGCCTCGGGGCGGGCGAACAGGTTGAGGGCGGCGCCCCGCATCAAGGCCTCTTCTTGAAAGGTTCCGTCGCGCTGGTTGATCCAGAGGTGGTTTTCCTGACCGTCGTTGGCCACATAAATGTCGCTGTAGCCATCCTGGTCCAGGTCGGCGAAGACCACTCCCAAGCCCTTGCCTACCGCCTGTGCGATGCCGCTGGGGCGGCTTACGTCGGCGAAGGTTCCGTCGCCTTGATTGCGATAGAGGACGTCGGGAATCCCCCGAAAGGCTTCGGGGCCGCAGAATTCAGGCCGGCCTGAACGATCGGTGCAGGCGCGAGGGGGGCTGTAATCGATGTAGTGGGCCACGTACAGGTCCAGCCATCCGTCTCGGTCGTAATCGAAGAATCCGGCCGAGGCGGACCACTTTTCTCCCCTGATGCCCGCCTCTTGAGTGATTTCGGCAAAGGTTCCGTCGCCCTGGTTGCGAAAGAGGGCGTCGGCGCCGAAATTGGACACGTAGATGTCGACATCGCCGTCGTTGTCGAAATCCCCCGTGGCGCAACCCATCCCGTAGCCCGGATCTCCCAGCCCGGAAGAGTCGGTCCTGTCGGCAAAGGTGCCGTCCGGCTGCTGACGGTAGAGCCTGTTGGTGCCCGCCTTTGAGGGCGCCCGGTCGCTGTTGACCAGGTAAATGTCCAGCCGCCCGTCCCCGTCGTAGTCGAAAAGCGCTCCGCCCGAACCCAGGATTTCAGGCATGAAGTAGGCGCCCTTCATCCCAATCCGTCGTTGATGGTCAAGGCCGGAGTCTTGGGTCACTTCCGTGAACCACTCATCGTGTCGGCGGGCCTCATCCCTGTCAGGGCTGTGCGAAAACGGTTGGCAGCCGGACAGCCAGAAACCCGTTAAAACCCAAACATGCGCCTGCCTGCTTCGCTTTTCGAGCATCTCCTGTCCGCTTGGAAATGATAACACGCGGGTCTCGCGCTAAGACGCCTTCGGTTAACCCGTCGGGCCTGCTGCAACCGACACTTGTGGACTAGGAGTCTGCGCGGCAGAAAATTGATCTACTGCGAAAGCGGTAGAATCGGCCCATATTCCCCCGATTTTTCGGC
>JANQFM010000471.1 GCA_028277865.1 Acidobacteriota bacterium | reverse complement strand
CGCAGAGTAGAAATGCAGATGCTTAGGTCGCCAGCATTTCAAATGAAAACAAGCAAGATCCTTTGATTTTGCTCTTGACAGCTAAGGATCTCATAGTTAGACTCAGGATTCGAAAACTCAAGTACTCTGCGAAAGGAGATCTCTATGTCACCGAAAAGATTGACACGGGTGATTCTTGCACTGTCAATTTTCCTGGCCCTGTTTGTGGCAATGCCTACCCGGAAAGCTCAGAGCGAATGCCTCGCAGGTCTGTGCCGTCAGAAATTCTGCACGGAGAGCTGCTGCGGCGGGGAAGTCAACTTCATCCACTATATCCTGGAGCCCAGCAGCTGGAAGCAGGCCAATAAGAAATGGTGGTATGAATATAAGCTCTGTCCGGGCGCATGCGAAGACACCTATCCATTCAGTCAATGCCTCAACTCCACTGGCTGCCGGGAAATTTTTTAATCATATAAATCTGCATAGGAGCATTTATAATGAAATTCGAAGTTAAATCCTGCTCAGTTCTTTGGCTTCTTGCCGTACTCTTTGTGGCTGGCAGGGTCTTTGCTGAACCCAATGACGTCCTCTTACGGATTGACCATGCCGGACCGATCACCTGGGATCGCATCAAGATAGCCGGCGACCATTTTTATGTCTATCAAAGGTCGATGGGCAAATTGGCGGCCTACAACTCCCAGGGAGAGCTTTCTTTCGAGTTCCGCTTTAATGCGCACAGCGATTTGCAGCAACGGCTCTTGCCGGCCGAGGACTTTGCGGTGGCCCCCGGCGGGACGGTCTTTTTCACTGGGCGGACACGCAGCGGAGGACTGTATGTGATTTCCCGACAAGCTTCCGGCCAGATTGAAAGCCTGGAGTCGGATGAACGCCTGGAGGTCCGCAAAATCGCGGCTTCGCCCCAAGGCGATCCTCTATTGCTGGGTTGGAGGGAAGGCATTCTGGAATCCGTGAGAGGATCGGGAAAGGCCGCCGCAGCAGGGCTGTCCCTGATCCATCGCTGCGATCCAGACAGCGGCGCCCTGAGAAGCTTTTCCGGATTTTCCTTTCCAGCCCATCCGAAATCGGCCAAGATGGCAGCCTGGAGCCTGGACATGACGCCCTTTGCTGTTGATCTGCAAGGCAATGCCTATTTCGCCACTTCGGATCGAAACCTTTTTGTCTTTTCAGGCAAAGGCAGTTACAGGACCCAACCCATCCCGCGGGCAAAAGAGGAGATTCAGATCGTCCAGAACATCTTGCCCCATCCACATGGAGGCGTGTTGGTGGCCGTAGTGGAAGGCGCCAACCAGGCTTCGGAGAAGGACAAGGCGGCAGGGCATGTCATGCTCTACAAGGCCAACAAGCGGGTCTTCGCCCTGGGTCGAGAAGGATTCCAGGAACTCTACTCCGGAAGGGAACTGAGGAACTTGGTAGGCATTCTTTCGGACGGTGCCTGGGTGAGTGCCAACAAAAGGCGGGGCAGCATCGAGTTGTCACGCTTTGAGCACTGAATTCTGCCTGTCGATCGACCCGCTTCTTTGCGAGTTTGCGACTTTGCGGCTTTGCGTGAAACTCTGGAATCCATGATCATGATGGATCTTCCTCACTTTCCTCATAGCCCAGTCTTCGACACAGCTCTTCAATGAAGCCGACCTGTCCCTTCAGGATTTTCTTCTTGGCCAAGTTTGCTGTGAACCACTCAGCACGGTCCACCTCCGGGAATTCGGCCACCTTTCCGGATCGGGGAGGCCATTCCATGGCGAAGGTGTTGCTCTTGATCCCCCCGGCCTCGCAGTCGCCTTCGAAAGCCCATGCCGAAACCGTCTTGCCGCCCGGCTGCCTCAACGGGGACAAGGGCAGAAAGTCCCCTTCCGGGTGGATTCCGGTCTCTTCGCAAAACTCCCGCTTTGCCGCCTCGAGGGGATTCTCCTCTCGAGCGTACTCGCCTTTCGGGATGGACCAGGCGCCGAGATCCTTCTTGGCCCAATAGGGCCCTCCCATGTGAGCCAGCAGGATCTCGATGCGACCGGCTCGGAGTCGGTACATGATCAGGCCGGCGCTGCGTCTTCCCATACCTGCAAACCTCTCAGACGATCCCCCAACCTCTCAATCCGGCGTACAGTATCTCATCCTTCGGAGTCAGACTTGCCACCGAGGCACAGAGTGCACAGAGAAGAATCCGGGAGAGCTCACTGCGCTGTGCCTTTGTGTTTATTGGAGAGGCAGGCGGCGTCTTTGTATGCTATTGAATGAAAAATGGGGGTGACCTGATGAGAGTGTCCATCATCGGCGGCGGCGTCGTGGGGTGTTCGATCGCCTTCGAATTGCAGCGGCTCGGGTTTGAGGCCAGCGTGCTGGAGAAAAACGGTGCGGTGGGCCATGGTTCGACATCCGCATCCTGCGGAATCGTGCGCCGCTTCTACTCCCAGCCGGACATGGTCGCCATGGCCAACGAGGGAGCTCACATCTGGGCGGACTGGGAGAAATTCGTGGGGCCGATCGAGGATGAGAAAATCGTCTTCCACAGGCCCGGAATGCTCTTTATACCGCCGCACATCGACGACGAGGTCAGTCGCATCGTGGCCGGTATGCAGCAGATGGGGATCGCCGCCTCCATCCTGACGGCCGACCAAGTCGCCCAGCGCTTCCCTTTTCTGGAGACCGACTCCTTCTTCCCGCCGCGCCAGCCTGACGACGATGCCTTTTTCGAGCCTACCGGACGCCGCATTGAGGGCGCCGTCTTTGAAGAAGATGCCGGCTACGTCGTCTCGCCCGATCTGGCCACCCAAAACCTTCGCAGCGCCGCCGAGCGGGAGGGTGCCCGGTTCTTGCTCCGGCGGGAGGTCTCGGCGATTCGCAAGGTTGGCACTGGGCCATTCCGGGTTGTTACAGCTCAGGGAGACAGCATCGAGTCTGAAGTGGTCGTCAATGCCGCGGGCCCTCACTCCAGCATCGTCAATCGTATGGCAGGGGTCGCCTTGCCGCTGGAGATCCGTCCGCTGCGCAGGGAAGTCCACACCTTGGACAACCCTCTCTTCAGCAAGCAAGAAGAGTCTGCACTGCCTGTCGTAGGGGATCTGGATTCAGGAGTGTATTGCCGCCCCGAATCGCGCGGCCGCAACCTCGTGGTCGGCTCGACGGATCCCCATTGCGACCAGCTGGAATGGGTCGACGACCCGGACGATTTCAATGAATCGGTCACCGAGCCCTACTGGGAACGGCAATGCCTGCGCCTCATGAAACGCTTCTCGCAGGTCCGCCTGGGGCCCAAGCGCGGTGTGTCGGCTCTATATGACGTTACGGTGGCCGACTGGTATCCCGTCGTCGACCGCACGGATTTGCCGGGCTACTATGTCTGCATCGGCACCAGCGGCTCCTCGTTCAAGACCGCTCCCGTGCTGGGCCTGATGATGGCCAATTTGATCGAAAGCTGCCAAAACGGCCACGATCCGGATCAGCAGCCCTATCAGCTCACCCTTCCTTACACCGGCGCCACGGTGGACATGGCATTCCTCTCACGCAGGCGCAGCCAACTTCAATCTACTGGGACTGTGATAGGTTAGGGCCGCCTAGGCCCGCAAGAAGTTCACAAAACTTTCAAGAAGCGATCCGCCTCCCTAAACCGGCCCCGGAGGGGGCCTCGGATATTAGCCGGTGGTGAAGCCGTCTGCGGCGAAGCCACCGGAACTGCCGCACCCTCATTCCGCGCCCCGGCAGGGGCGCTGGACCAGCCCGATAGCATCGGGCCTCCGCGGCGCTGTTCCCAGCACCCTTCCAGGGCGCCAGAGGATTCTTGGGGCGCTCTCCGGTGGCTGCGCCGCCCGAGGCGGCTGACCACCGGCTAATA
>JANQFM010000449.1 GCA_028277865.1 Acidobacteriota bacterium | reverse complement strand
GTTGGGCACGTAGACATAGGCGACACGTCCGTTGGTGGCCTCGTTCACCTTGCGCAGGTTGCCTTCCACCCAGGCCCGGTTGCGCAGGGCGCCCTCGTTGGGGACGGGAACCACGCTGACGGTTCGCGAATCGCTGCCGTCCGGATTGGGCCCCACCGTGATTTCGATGTTCTTTCCGGCTGTGTTCTCAAAGCTTCCGTAAAGGTTTTCGGGAGGACGAAGATCGCGTCCCTGGACGGCCAGCAGGTACTCCCCTTGCCTGACGTTGACGCCCGGCTCGGTAAGCGGGGAACGCAGGTTGGGGGTCCAGTTGAGCCCGCCGTAGACCTTGGAGAAGCGGTAGCGGCCGTTTTCGATGCTGTAGTCGGCGCCCAGCAACCCTCCGCGCACTTGATTGGGTTGTTCCAGGCTGTCTCCGCCTCCTACGCCGTGATGGCCCACCGCCAGTTCGCTGCACATCCATCGGATGACCCGGTTGAGGTCGCGCCGAGTGGCCAGATGGGGAAGGAAAGCGCTGTACTTTTGGAGCTGCGCTTCCCAATCGGTGCCGTGAAAGTTGGTGGCGTAAAAGTAGTCGCGGTTGATGCGCCAGGCCTCGTTGAAGATCTGCGCCCACTCATCGCGGGGGTCGATTCGCACCTGGATGCTGCCCACATTGAGCCGGCCGTCGCCTGGCTTGACCTTGCCTGCCCCAACAATGCTCCAGTTGTTGCCCCGGGTGGAGAGAAGCATTTTCTTTAGGTCGGCAGAAAGCGAGAATCCTCTGATTCCGGAAGCCAGCGTCTCAGCTTCTCTCTTTGCCAGGCTGAATCGCTTCAGCTCTGCATCGGGCGGACCCCCAAACAGTCCGGCTCCTTGAGCGGACTCCAGGAAATAAAGTTCGCCGGCCTTGCCCGCTGTGAGGCTGGAATAGCTGCGGGCCGGCAGGGGAAGGGCCAGGATCCGATGGCTGAAGTCCTCGAAGTCGATCTGCGGTCCTTTATCCTCAGCCCCCTTCTCTTCTTCGCCTGACTCCTCTTTGGGGGCCGCCTCGGATTCCGGCTTTTCCTCACTTGCCTCCGGGACGCTTTCTTCATCGCTTTCAGGGGCCAAGGGATTGGGGAGGTCGCTGCGCAGCACAGCCAGGTAGATCGACTGGGTCGACTCCATGTCGGCGTTGGACATGGCGAACCACTGCCGCACAGGCCCGGCGTCGGTGGACCCCAAAAAGTAAAGGTACTTGCCGCCGGCGTCAAAGGTCGGCTGGGTCACGTCGCTCAAGCCGTCCGTGACCGGCCGGGAACGGTCTTGTTCCAGCGAATAGAGGTGGACCGTCCGCATCATGGAGTGGCTGTTGAGCGTATAGGCGATCCAGCGGGAATCGGGCGACCAGTCGTAGTCGATGTCCTGGGTACTGCCCGGGCCGTACAGCCTGTTGGCCCCGACCTTTTTGGCCTCTCCGCTTTCCAGGTCGAGCCAATAAAGAGCCAGGGAATTGTCCATGAAGGCGACTTTCTTGCTGTCGGGAGACCAGCTGAGCAGGCTGTAGAAACCCGCGCCCTGCAAGGGGTAGGCTTTGGGTTCGCCCTTCCCGTCCTGGCTGGCGACGTGCAGTTGATATTCGCCTGAGCGGTCCGAAAAATAGGCTACCTTGGCGCCGTCGGGAGACCAGGCGGGCGAGCGTTCATGGGCGCCGGGGGTCTGGGTCAGGTTGCGGGGATCCCCCTTCTTGGCGGGGAAGGTGATGATCTCCCCCCGGAATTCGAAAAGAGCCCGCGCTCCGCTGGGCGAAAGGCTGCCATCGCGGATGTATCGGGCGCCGCTCACGTAGCGGGGCCGTGTTTCGCGCAGCTCTGAGGCCACCGAAACCGCCAACTGCTTGCTCTTCCCTTTCTTGGGATCGAACAGGTGCAGCATCCCGGCCTGCTCGTAGATGATCTTGCCGCCGCCGGCCGAGGCCGACAAAATGGGGAAATCCTCGTGTTCGGTCAGCTGGCTGATCCGCTTGGAGCGGACGTTGTAGGAAAAAAGGTTGAATTCGCCGTTGCGGTCGGAGAGGAAGTAGACCTTGTTGCCGTCGGGCCATATGGGATCGGTGTCATTGCATCGGCCTTCCGGCTGAGGGATCTGCACTACGGCGTGATCGCTGAAATTGTAAAGCCAGATGCGGGAAGTGGTGCCTCCCCGATAGTTCTTCCATTGACGGAACCTTTCCGAAAGCGGCGTGTATGCCATCCGTGCGCCATCAGGGCTGTAGGAGGCCTTGTGAGCATGGGGAATGTCCAGGCGCTCCGCAGGCCCGCCCCCCGCCGGGACGGTGAAAAGCTGGGAGTGGCGGTTGGTGAAGACCTGACGGGCGGATCGAAAGAGGACCCGAGTGCCGTCGGGAGTGAATCCCAAGGCGGCGTCCCTGCCGGGATGCCAGGTCAATCGCCTGGGAACGCCTCCTTGGGAGGGCACCACATAGACGTCCTGATTGCCGTCGTAGTTGCCGCTGAAGGCGACCAAAGCGCCGTCGGGCGAAAAGCTGGGATTGGTCTCGTCTCCGGGTGCAGTCGTGAGGCGGCGCACCTCACTTCCGTCGATTCCGGCCACCCAGATGTCGCCATCATAGCTGAATGCGATGTGACTCCGGCTGACGCTGGGCCCGGCCAGCATCTTGGTGCTTGCGGCCCCGTCGTTGGCTGCCCAAGCGAAGGGGTCAAGCAGCAACACGATTCCAGTGAATACCCACAGTGAGAACGACTTCTTCATCATCTCCTCCAGTTTGCTCATCCAGATGTATCTTAGGCGGTGGCGGAGGGAAATGGCAAACTGTTGACGGAAGGGACCGAGAAAAGGGGAAACCCGCGTTTCGAGCTAAGCGGTTAAGTGAGCCTGCGGTTCGTCCAACTCGGCGCTGGACATTACGGGATCGACGGAAACAAACCTCCCCACCACACAAGGGACGGAGCACAGGAACCGACAGACGCACGGAGCAACCTAACCACCGCAGGGGCCGCTGGTCTGCCCAAAAGCTTGAGTGACCGCGTCTATTGCGTGAATTCCCTGTATTCCCCTCGTCCGGTTTTGGCCAAAAACGGGATCTCCGTGCAGGCAAGAATGCTTGAGTCTTCTCTTGACTCGCCAATGTCAGGAGCATTACACTGCTAGGCAATGACAAAAAATTTGGAGGATATATAAAAATGTCAAGACGACTGCTCTCAATATGGGCAGTGCTGTTGCTGGGTACTGCCTTGCTGATCTCCAACAGCGCTCTGTTGCTCACCTCGACGGCATCTAGCTGCACAGCCGAGTGCCCGGGTGCCTCTGACTGCACTTGCAGCGGCTCGACATGCTCGGCAAAGGACGGGGTTGGATGCAGCGGAACCACAGGCGGCGACACCAGCAAGTGTTCCTGCAGCAAGAACAGAAAGTAGCTGCAAAGGAATCGGAAACCATCGCTCCTGGAGGTTTAACGTCATGAGGAAAGGTGTTGAGGCTGCGATCTGCGTCGGGATCCTCTTGCTGGCCTGCAACTCCGTCCTGCTGGTCCTGCCTGCCGACGGGGCCACCTGCACGGCCACATGCGGGGGCGGCACAACGTGCGAATGCTCCGGATCATGGTGCACCCATATCGATGGGCAGGGCTGCGCCACTTACGACAGTCAAGGCAATGAGACGACCAGCTGCAAATGCGGCAAGAACAGGCAATGACAGTGGGCAGGCCTTGGACGCATTTTGCAGGTTCTCGATCTCAAGGCAATTGGGTTTCTCTTCCGGCAGTCAATCCTTTGCGGCCCGACACTGCGCCTCGGCCTTGCAGCTTCCGCAGCCCAAGCAAGTGGAGACATCCCATTGAGCCCTCTGAAGATAAGATACGCTGCCTTCACAGTCGCGGCGGCGGTGGTTGTTACCAACATCCTCCTGATCAGTCAAAACTTGGCCCTGCGAGAGCAACTGCGGACAATTCAGGCATCGCCCTCTTTGAAATCGGGTGATCGGATTGCGTCGTTCAGTGCTCCAGGCTTGCTTGGGGAACGCCACCAGATCAACTTCGAGGGATCGGCTCGCCATCGTATCTTCATGCGCCTCTCCTCTGCCTGCCCTTACACAGACGTTCAATTCCCATACTGGTGCCGCCTGATCGAAACCGCTGACCTCAAGCGCTTTGAAATCGTCGGGATGGTCGATGAGGAGGAAGATCCGTTCGAGGTCTTGGGCTATCTCCAGTCTCAAGCCTGCGACCTGTCGGCCAAAGTGATCCGAATCGACACGGAGCTTGCCCAAATACTGCATTTGTCGATTTCACCTTCCACCGTGATCGTCAACCCTGAAGGCATCGTGGAAAAGTCCTGGAGCGGTATGTGGCATCGAGATGAGGTCCGGGAAGCCATCCGGCTGGTGGCCCCCGAATCGCAGCCGACCTCGGCAGCCGGGCCGACGAGGTACGGAAACTGAAATGCGCCGCATAAGAGCCATTGCAAGGACTATGCGGCGGGAGCCCTTGCAGGTCTGCGCGATCATGACCGCGTTGGCGGTGGGCCTGGGTTCAAGCACCGCGATCTTCGCCTTCCTGGACCACATCTGGCTGGTGCCGCTGCCTTACACGGACAGCCAACGCATCGTTCGGCTGTGGGAGAGCTGGTCTCAGGATCCCAAGGACGTGCCTCTGGGCCTCTCCTACCCCCACTTCCAAGCCTTGCAGGAGGGCAGCCAGTCCCTTGAGGGCGTGGCTCTGTTCACCGCGGGCGAAGCAGAAGCCTCTTTGGGGGACGGACAAGCGCTGAAGCTTCAGGCGGCCAGGGTGACTGACGGGTTCTTTCCGCTGCTGGGGGTGTCGCCTTCAGAGGGGAGATGGCTCTCTTCCGGAATGCTGAAAATCCCCGCCAGGGAAGCGATCGTCTCGCGCGAATTGTGGCGCCGCACCTTCGGCGCTGCCGAACTGGACGGGCAGTCGCTGCGGATCAATGGGACGGTGTACCAGGTTGTCGGCATCATGCCTGCCCGCTTCGCCCTCCCGTCAGCCGCAACCCAGCTCTGGCTGCCCATGCCGCCGCCCCCTGCCGAGGAGGCGGAAAACCGCTACTCGCAAAGCTTGGCAAAGAGGCGAGAGGGCTTCTCCGACCTTCAGGTAGCTGCCGAAGTGGAGCGTTTTTTCGACCGCAGCCAGGTCCGGGTCGTCGGGCTTTTGGACGACCTCTACGGCGGCCTGCGCAGGCCGCTCCAATGGCTGGGCGGAGGCATAGCGGCAGTCCTGCTGATCGCCTTGCTCAACGCCGCCACCCTCCAGTTTGCCCGCATCAGCCGGCGCTGGAAGGACTTCGGCATTCGGGCCGCGTTGGGCGCAAAGGCTTCCCAGCTGGCTGCCGAACTTGTGCTGGAAAGCCTGCTTCTGACCGCAGTCGGTGCCGTTTTAGGCTTCGCCGTGTTTTCCGCCTTCTTCAATTTGGTGACCAGCAGCTGGCCCGGGGAGATCGCGGGGATTCACGACTTCAGCCTGTGGGCGCCCCGCCCCCTGATTTTGCTGGCCGGCGAAATCGTGCTCTCGGCCCTTGCCCTGGGATGCCTCGCCCTTTGGTTTGTGCGCCGCCTCCATGTCCTGGGGCGGCTCAATCCTGGGCAGGACAGCGCTCCGCTGGCCACCTTCCGGCTCCGTCTGAACAGCCTTACCGTTTCGGCGCAACTGGCCGCCAGCGTCGTCCTTCTGATTTGCGCAGGCATGCTGACGCGCAGCTTCATCGATGCTGTCACAGTTGACTTGGGATACCGTCCGGAGGGCCTTCTGGCAGCCCATTTTCAGCTTCCCTCCGACCGCTACCCCAGCCGCGACCAGCAGCGCCAGGCCATCGACACCATCGCCGAACGGCTTGAGGCAATCGACGGTGTGACCGCGGTCGCCTACTCCTCCACGCTTCCCAGCGTTTCAAGAGGCAGCATGACCGTTCTGTTCCCGGATCGGCCCGACCTCGCCCCCCAAGTCGGCAGCTCGCAAGTCACTCCCGGGTTCTTTCGGACGGCGGGCCTGAGGCTGCTTCGAGGACGCCTGCTGGAAGAGCGCCCGGTCGGTGAGATGGCTGTGGCGGTCAATCAAAGCTTCGCCGACGCCTATCTGGGTGCGCAGACGATCGGATCGAAAGTCCTCTTGGGGCCCGGGCGTGTCTACGAAATATCGGGGATCGTCAGCAATGTGCTGCAGGACGGCTATCTGAGCAAGCCCGAGCCCTGGCTCTATTTCCACTACCTGCAGCCGCCGACCCGAAGCTTCTTGCACGACTTGGACCGCGAATACCTGACGCTTCGCTTTGAGGGCGAGCCGACCCGATACTCGGCGGCAGTGCGAGGCGTCGTGAAGTCCGTTGATGCTGAGATTCCCCTGAACTGGGTGCGGCCGATGAGCGAGATCCTGGCCGATCAGTTTGCCCAACCTCGCTTCTGGACGGCTTTGGCCGTGAGCCTCAGCCTGCTCGCCCTGGTCTTTTCAATGGTCGCGCTCTACGCCATGATGTCGTACGGCGTTTCGCAGCGCATACCGGAGCTGGCCGTCCGCATGACCTTGGGCGCCTCGCCGAGGGAGATCAGCCGCCTGGTCATGAAGGACGCCCTGGCGATCATCGCAAAGGGGATGATTGCCGGCCTGCTGTTCTCCTGGGCAGCCACAGCACTTTTCGCCGACCTCCTCTTCGGAGCCGCCCGGCTGCCGGCTGTGACCTGGATCATCTGCTTGAGCCTCCTGACCGCCGTCGCCTTGCTGGCAGCCTACCATCCCGCCCGCCGCGGATCCGAAACCGAACCTTCGCTTTGCCTGAAGCCGCGCTGAAAATCGTCGGTGCTCCCTCCCGCCGCAGCTCCTCATCCCGAAGGCCCGGTGCCCCGGCGGACTGATCCTCTTCCCAATCACGCCTCCGTCACCAGTGATGCCCTTTCCTGTTGCGGGAAGTTCGCCGGATCATAGTTGAGCACCGGCGCCAGCCAGCGTTGAGCCTGCGCCAAAGACATTCCTTTGCGCCGGCTGTAATCGCGGACCTGGTCGCGGCCAAGCTTGCCCAGCGAGAAGTATTTGGCTTCAGGATGGGCCAGGTAGATTCCGCACACCGAAGCTGCCGGGTACATGGCGCAGCTGTCGGTGAGCCGGATTCCGATACGGTTTTCGGCGTCCAGCAGGCGGAAAAGGGTGCGCTTTTCGGTGTGGTCGGGCTGGGCGGGATAGCCGGGGGCGGGACGGATGCCTCGGTAGCGTTGGCGGATCAGTTCCTCATTGCTCAACGACTCGTCGGGCGCGTAGCCCCAGTAATCCTTCCGCACCATCTCGTGCAGGCACTCGGCGAATGCTTCGGCCAGACGGTCGGCCAAGGCCTTAAGCAGGATGGCGTGGTAGTCGTCGTGGTCGGCTTCGAAGCGCTGCACCAGATCCTCGATCCCGATTCCCGCAGTCACGGCAAAGGCGCCGATGTAATCGGCCAGTCCGCTGTCCTGCGAGGCCACGTAGTCGGCCAGAGCCCGGTTGGGGTTGTCGGCGGTTTTGCGGGCTTGCTGGCGCAAGGTATGGAAGGTGGCCGTCAGGCTGCGACGCGATGCGTCCCCGTAAACAAAGATGTCGTTGCCTTCGGCGGTGGCAGGAAAGAGTCCCATTACGCCACTGGCCTTCAACGATTTCTCTTCGATCAAACGGTCCAACAGGGCGTTGGCTTCAGAGAAAAGCTTGCTCGCTTCCGGCCCCATGGTGGGATGGCTGAGGATGGCCGGGTACTTGCCCGGCATCTCCCAGGTGAGGAAAAAAGGCGTCCAGTCGATGTAGCCGCGCAGCTGTTGCAGTGAGAAGTCCTCGAAAAGGTGGATGCCGGGTCTGCGCGGCTCTGCGATGGTCCCGTTCTCCCAGCTCACCGTGTGGCGGTTGGCGCGGGCTTCTTGCAGGCTGAGGAATTCCTTCTTGTGTCGGCTGCTTTGGTGGCGACGGCGCAGCTCCTCATGCTCCTGGCGCACTTCGGCGATGAATGGCTCGTCCAGCCCCGGCGTGGTCAGGTTGCCCACCACGGGGACGCTGCGGGAGGCGTCCAGCACGTGGACGGTGGGACCGTGGTATTGAGGCGCGATCTTGACCGCCGTGTGCATCCGCGAGGTGGTGGCGCCGCCGATGAGCAGGGGGATCTCAAATCCCTGGCGTTCCATCTCGCCGGCCACGTAGACCATCTCGTCCAGCGAGGGTGTGATCAGTCCGCTCAAGCCGATCAGGTCGGCGTTTTTTTCACGGGCCGTCTTGAGGATCTTGTCGCAGGGGACCATCACGCCCAGGTCAATGACTTCGTAGTTGTTGCAGCCCAGCACCACCCCCACAATGTTTTTGCCGATGTCGTGGACATCGCCGCGCACGGTGCCCATGACGATGCGGGAAGCGGTGCCCAGATCCCCCGAGTTGGTCTTTTCCTCTTCGATGAAGGGCACCAGGTGGGCCACGGCCTTTTTCATCACCCGGGCGCTCTTGACCACCTGGGGCAGGAACATCTTGCCCGATCCGAAAAGATCCCCCACCACGTTCATGCCGGACATCAAGGGGCCTTCGATGACAGCCAACGGGGAAGGGTACTTGCAGCGGGCTTCTTCGGTGTCTTCGGTGACGTGATCCACGATCCCCTTGACCAAGGCATGCTCCAAGCGCTCCTCGACCGTACGGCTTCGCCATTCGTGCTCGATTTCAGGGCTGCTGTCCTGCTGCTTGACGCTTTCGGCGAATTCGACCAAACGCTCGGTGGAATCGCTGCGGCGGTTGAGCAAAACGTCTTCAACCCGTTCCAGCAAGTCGGGCGCAATGTCCTCGTAAACGTCCAGCTTGCCGGCGTTGACGATGGCCATGTCCAGGCCGGCCTGGACAGCGTGGTAGAGGAAGGCTGAGTGCATGGCCCGTCGCACCGCCCCGTTGCCCCGGAAGGAAAAGGAGACGTTGCTCACCCCCCCGCTGACCTTTGCGCCGGGCAGGTTCTGCTTGATCCATCGCGTGGCCTGCAGGAAATCCATGGCGTAGCTGTTGTGCTCTTCAATCCCGGTGGCCACGGTGAGGATGTTGGGATCCAGAATGATGTCCTGGGGCGGGAATCCGGCCTTTCGGGTGAGCAGGTCATAGGCTCTTTGGCAGACTTCGGTGCGGCGCTCGAAGGTGTCGGCCTGGCCCTTTTCGTCGAAAGCCATCACCACCACGGCAGCGCCGTAATCGAGGATCTTGCGGGCCAGCTGCAAAAACTGCTCCTCCCCTTCCTTGAGGCTGATCGAGTTGACCACGCATTTGCCCTGCAGGCACTTCAGGCCAGCCTCGATCACCGTCCACTTGGAGGAGTCGATCATGACCGGCACCCGCGAAATGTCGGGCTCAGCCACCAAGAGGTTCAAAAAGCGCGTCATGGCCTGCTCGGAATCGAGCATTCCTTCGTCCATGTTGACGTCCAGGATCTGGGCGCCGCTTTCCACCTGCTGCCGGGCAATGGCAAGGGCTTCTTCAAATTCCTCGCCGACAATGAGGCGCTTGAAAAGGGGAGATCCGGCCACGTTGGTGCGCTCGCCGACGTTGACCAGATTGGTTTCGGGGCGGATGACCAAAGGCTCCAGCCCGCTGAGCTGCATCCAGGGCCGAGGTTCGGGGATCTTGCGCGGCTTGAGCCCCTGCATCGCCTCCGCGAAGGCTCTGATGTGCTCGGGAGTGGTGCCGCAGCAGCCGCCCACCATGTTGACGAAGCCGCTTTCGGCGTACTCGCGCAGGTGTTTGGCCATGAAATCGGGGGTTTCGTCGTAGCCTCCGAACTCGTTGGGCAGGCCGGCGTTGGGGTAGAGGCTGACCGGCACCGGCGCCACCTGGGAAAGCTCTTCGATGTAGGGCCGCATCATGGCTGCGCCCAGGGCGCAGTTGAGGCCCACGCTGAAGAGATTGGGCGCGTGGGCCACCGAGATCCAGAACGCTTCGGGCGTCTGGCCTGAAAGGGTTCGTCCGCTGTTGTCGACGATGGTGCCCGAGATCATCACCGGCACCTCGACTCCCATTTCCCGAAAAATGCTGCGGATGGCCATCAGGGCAGCCTTGCAGTTGAGGGTGTCAAAGACGGTTTCGACCAGCAGCAGGTCCACTTTGCCCTGCAGCAGCCCCCGCACCTGCTGGGCATAGGAATCGGCCACTTGGTCGAAAGTGGCGGCCCGATAGCCGGGATCGTTGACATCGGGGGAAAGGGAAAGTGACTTGTTGGCGGGCCCGATCGAACCGGCCACGAAACGGGGACGCCCAGGATCTCGCTTGGTGTACTGATGGGCGGCCCGCCGGGCAATTTCGGCAGCCCGTTGATTAAGCTCGACGCAGTGAGCCTCTGTTCCGTACTCCGACTGCGACAGCGGAGTGGCGCAGAAGGTGTTGGTTTCGATGATGTCCGCCCCGGCCTCCAGATATTTGCAGTGAACCTGATGGACCAGATCGGGCTGGGTCAGGCACAGCAGGTCGTAGTTGCCTTTCTGGTCGCAGCGATGGTCTGAAAAACGGCGGCTGCGGAAGTCTTCTTCCGCCAGGCGCAGGTCTTGAAACTGGGTTCCGGTGGCGCCGTCCAGCAGCAGGATGCGCTTGCGCAGTTGGCTTTCGATCTGTTGGCGAATCATTTTGCGCGCTTTTGCCCTCCAAAGAAGCTCCCTGACGACTCTGCCCTGTTCTGGAATTTTCTTAGGATACTAGAAAATCGCGTCGCTTGTTTTAGGAAAGGCAAAAAGCCGGTACTGGCGGCAAGGAGTTCGCGGATCGCAGCCTGAAACCCCTTGCAGTATGGAGGGGCCTTACCTTCTCGACCGCCATCCCTTGGGGCGTCGGGTGTGGAAGGAGCGCAGGCGCCGGTAGAGAATCTGGTCGGCCTGCAGAAGCAGCGTGCTGGCTTGGCCTTCGCTGATGCCCAATTGCCGGGCGATTTCCCGGATGCTTAGATTGCTGTAGTGGCGCAAGCTAAAAATCTGCCCCAATATGGAAGGCATGTCCTCGACTGCTTCCAGGATTGCGTTGGAAAGTTCTGTTCGTATGTCGTTTTCGTGCAGAGCGACTGCGTGATTTGCCATCTTCGACCTCGCCTATCCGGCCCCGAATGCTTGGACCCTCCGCCCCGCTAACTCTCCCATTAGCCTAAACGGACCTCACAGCCCGCTTCCCTCATTTTGGACGCTGTTTTGTCTGCCTGCAAGCTGAACTCCGGCTCCGCCTCGATCAAAGGCGACTGTGTGGCCGGTCGCCGGATCTGTAGCAGCGGCGGCCGTGGTTCAACGGGTGCAGGCGCGGGGGAGAGATGCGAGGAGGCCGCTGTTAGCTGTTAGCCAATCGCTCCGCCGGGGAGGGTATCGAGAAGCAGCCTCATCGCATGTATTTGTCAAAGTCCCGCAGCGGCTCGTCAAAGTCGTCGGAAATTCTCAGCAGCCCTTTGGCGCTCCCGAAGACGGGCTGGGACTCGTCATCAGAACAAGGGACCAAGCGAACGGATTTCTTTGCGCCGGCGATGACGACCTCGCCGCCACTGGCTGCCCGTTCAATCAACTCAGTCAGATGGCCTGCGGCCTCTTTGGCTGTGACCTTCATTTCGCATCCTTGCAGCCACGCAATGACAAGGCAGCCACGCAATGACAAGGGAATTTTATCACAGCGCCTTTCGCCGCTTACTTGTGAGCCGCAGCAGCCCAGAGAATTAGAGCCAGTGTTTTTAAAAATCCCCGCTTGGTGGGTTTGGAGGATCGTCTCGGACCTTGTAGAGCTTGCCGTCGCGCAAGTACAGCCGTTGCATCTCATTCAGGTTCATGGGGCGCGCTCCCCGGCGGCCGAAGACGGCCAGTTGGTTGCCGCTTTCGTCCACGGCGCGGTCGCGGTCCAGTCCCTTTGAGACGGCCAG
>JANQFM010000384.1 GCA_028277865.1 Acidobacteriota bacterium | reverse complement strand
CAGCAACCGGATACGGGGCTGGGAACCCGTCATGTTAGCACACAGCCGTTGCAGCACTTGCTGATTCTCGCGCTTCTCCATCAAGGCCTTGTGGAAGGCCACTTCGGGCGCGTAGGCAATGGTCAAGACCCCGTCCCCATAGCGGATTTCCCGAGCGTCGCAAATGAAAGGATAAAGGGGCGCGGCCTCCTTCTGTACGGCTGCCAAGAGCTTGGATTCTATCCCTTCAGCCAGATCGGAATCGGCCTCCGGCTGGGAAGGCTCCGGAGCCGACGGCTCGTCAGCAGCAGCGGGAGGGTCTTCAAAAAGGGATCCCGAGGCCGGGATGGCAGGCTGGGCCGAAGTTTCGTCCGGCAAGTGCTCGTCCCCGTCCTCCACAGGAGGAGGCGCCTCCCAAGGAGGCTCTGAAAGGGGCTCCGATCTCGGCCGTGCTGCCTCAGGCTCGAATTGCGGCCTGGAATCTTGCTTGGGGGCTGACGGAGGGCGAACAGGCGCTGGGGATTGGGATTTGGCAGGGACTGCAACGTTTTTCTTGGAAGGTCTCGAATCAACCGGCTTGGGCGACCCATCCCCCCTCAACTCCCCGATCACCTCTTCAATCGAAGCCAGTTCGGCCAGTTCCGCCAGCTTCATGAGGGAAATTTCCAAGTGGACAGCCGGATGCGAATGCCATTTCAATTCGCTGTGGGTGCGGTTGAGCAGATCGTAAAAGCGCAGCAGCTCCAGCCGCGAAAAACGCTGGGACTGCTCCACCACCTTGTCCTTTTGGGTGTCCGGCAGGTGCAGCAGATCTTCGTCCCAGCCCGTCACGGAGCAAACCAACAAATTGCGCACATAACGGATCAGCTCACGGCAAAAGTGCTGCGGCTCAGCGCCCGACTCGCCCAGCTGAAGCATCAGCTCAAGCAGCTTGCGCCGGTCGCGCCCCAAGGCCGCATCCACAGTGCCCCTGACCAGGCTCTCGTCAGCCAATCCCAGCAGGACGCGCACCTGTTCGTCATCGACCTCTTTTCCGCCTAATGAAAGGATCTGGTCCAGCGCCGACTGGGCGTCACGCATGCTTCCCTGCCCTTCTTCGGCGATGGCTCGCAGGGCTGGGTCGCTGATGGCGATCTGCTCGGCCTTGCAGACTTCCTGGAGCCGATTGAAGATCTCCTGGAATTGAATGGGCCGAAAGTCGAAGTGCTGGCAGCGCGAAGTGATCGTGACCGGAATCTTGTGCTTTTCGGTGGTGGCCAGAATGAACTTGACGTGGTCGGGAGGCTCTTCCAGCGTCTTGAGCAAAGCGTTGAAAGCCGCGTTGGAGAGCATGTGGACTTCGTCGATGATAAAGATCTTGAAGCGGTCGCGGGCCGTCCCGTATTGGACGCTTTCGCGCAATTCGCGGATGTTGTCCACGCCGGTATTGGAAGCGGCATCGATTTCCTGCACGTCCACGCTGTTGGATTGGGCGATCTCGCTGCAGGAAACGCACTGGCCGCAAGGGGTAGCCGTGATCTTCTCGCGGCAGTTGAGCGCCTTGGCCAGGATGCGCGCCATGGTCGTCTTGCCGACGCCCCTCACCCCCGAAAATAGGAATGCGTGGGCGATGCGCCCGCTTTGGATGGCGTTGCGCAAGGTGGTGGTGACGGCCTTTTGCCCCACCATTTCCTCAAAGTTCTGAGGCCGGTATTTCCGGGCGATGACTTGATAGGACATGGGGATTCGAATGCTGCCACGCGGCTATCTCGATCGCCGCCAACGGCTGAACGGCCTTGCAGAGCGGGCGGGCGCAGCGCCTTTGGGGGGCGGCGGGAAGGCGCCGCAGAACCGATCCGTCCGGACTGCCGGCGGCACTGGCCAGACCTCGGGGAGCCTGCGGCACCCGCGCTGGTCTCCTTAATGCTGCTTCCTTCCGGACCTGACATGGTTCGGAGGGCGCGTTGCACAGGGCCCGAGGCCTGTCAAAGATCTCCCATCGGAGACGCCTGGGATGATACCACACCCCCGCCCCTCAGCAACCCCCTTCTCCTCTCCCTCTCTTCCGCCTTCTCCGCGTCTCTGCACCTCTGGGTGACTTGACTCCCTCACCCCCTTTTCGGTGTAATCTGAAGGCTTGGCCGGAGGAGTACCGAAGTGGACGTAACGGGCCCGACTCGAAATCGGGTTGTCAGGTGATGAGCTTGGCACGTGGGTTCGAATCCCACCTCCTCCGCCAGCCTTTGACAAGACGGAGAGGTGTCCGAGTGGCCGAAGGAGCACGCTTGGAAAGCGTGTGTAGGGGCAACTCTACCGTGGGTTCGAATCCCACCCTCTCCGCCAGCCCAACCTTAACTTTTTCTTTACAACGATTTCGCGCTTCTCCTAAGCTTCAGCAAAGTCCTGGAGCACTTCGAAGGCCAACTCAACCACCTGCTAAGACGCCTCCAAAAAACAGTGGCTAAACCCGCCGGAGTCAAAAAATGTTCTTATACCTAGCGAGGCAATGCCTCAGAGCGACCGCAGAAGGACTTCGGGTTCCAGGTTCCGGTTTCCGGGTTTTCGGGATTCGGACTCTGGAATCCGGAACCTGGGACCTGGAACCCGGAACCCCTGACCGCCGCCGGACCCCTCGCAGCCAAATTTGACTCAATCGTGAAGAACCCTGAAACCCTGGCGGCCTAGTCCTAGTTGCAGCGCAAGGCTACAGCAGGTTCAGTCTTGCAAGCTCGCTGTGCAGGAATCCAGGAAGCCCCTGCAGAGAGGAGAAGCGCAAGCAATACAGCCGAGGCATAAGTAGT
>JANQFM010000378.1 GCA_028277865.1 Acidobacteriota bacterium | reverse complement strand
GCTGAGATCCCGTTCGCGCGACCAACAATAAATCGTCGGAACGACGAAGACGGTGAGCAGGGCGACAGTCATTCCGCCGAAAGCCGGGATGGCCATGGGGACCAGGATGTCCGAACCCTTGCCCCGCGACATGAGGACGGGGATCAGGGCCAGCAATGTCGTGGCCGTGGTCATCAAGGCGGGGCGGACACGGCGCAACCCGGCTTCGACGACGGCCTCGCGGACCTCATCGACTGTCGTCGGCCGGTTGCGCTGGAAGGACTGGTTGAGGTAGGTGGCGATCAGCACTCCGTCGTCGGTGGCGATTCCGAACAGGGCGATGAAGCCCACCCACACGGCTACACTCAGGTTGACGGGCTGGATTCCCAGCAAGTCGCGGAAATGAATTCCGAAGAGGCTGAAATCCATGAACCAGGAGATCCCGTAAAGCCAGATCATCAAAAAGCCGCCCGAAGCGGCAACGGCCACCCCGGCAAAGACCATCAGGGTGGTTGAAAAGGCTCGGAACTGGAAGTAGAGGATCATCAGGATGAGGAGCAGGGCCATGGGGACGACGACCAGCAGGGTTCTTTGGGCCCGAAGCTGGTTTTCGTAGCTGCCTGCGAAGAAGGGACGCTCGCAGCCCCGCAGGTTGAGGCCCGGCAAGCTTTCGGCTTCGGCCGCCGATGGCTCGCGTCCCAGCTGGGCGGCCAGATTGCTGTAAGCGGATTCAAATTCGGCGATCTTGAGGTCGAGATAGGCCTGAGCCTCTTCCACCACGTCCACCTCGGCACGCCCCGGCTGCTTGTCAAAGAGGACGTAGCCCACCAAGCGACCGTCCTCGCTTTTGATGGACTGGGGTCCGCGGCGGTAACGGATCTCGCCCAATTCGTCCAGAGGGATCTGAGCGCCGCTGGAGGAGGGCACCAGGATGCGTCCCATGGTCTCGACCTGGTCGCGCAGTTCGCGCAGGTATCTCACCCGCACGGGATAGCGTTCGCGGCCTTCCACGGTGGTGGTGAGGCGACGGCCTCCGATGGCCACTTCGATGACGTCCTGGACCTGGCGTATGCTGATGCCGTGGCGGGCGATGGCCTGACGGTCGATGGCGATCTCCAAATAGGGCTTGCCCACGATGCGGTCGGCGATGACGGCCTCGGATTTCACCGAGGGAAGTTGCTTGAGGAATTGCTCGATCTGCAGGCTGACGGCCTCGATGCTTTCCAGGTCAGGTCCCCGCAGCTTGACGCCCATGGGCGCTCTCATGCCGCTTTGCAGCATCACGATGCGGGCCGCGATCGGCTGCAGGCGGGGCGCTGAGGTGGTTCCCGGCAAGCGCGCCACCTTGACCAACTCCTGCCAGATATCGTCGCTGCTATGAATGTGGGGACGCCAATTGCGGTAGGGGTGCCCGCCCCGGTCGGGGATGAGTCGCCCTGCTTCATCACGCTCGAAGCCTCCCTGGGATCGGTCGTAGCGGAAGCGTTGCGGCGCGCCCGAGGAGTCGATGATGTACTCGGGCTTGTAGTTGACCACGGTTTCGATCATTGAAATCGGCGCCGGGTCAAGCGGCGTGTCTGCCCGGCCCAATTTGCCCACCACCTGATCCACCTCGGGGACCGAAGCCAGGGCCATGTCGAGTTTTTGCAGCACGTCCAACGCCACGCCGATGGAAGCGAGAGGCATGGTGGTGGGCATGTACAGATAAGATCCTTCGTCCAAATCGGGCATGAACTCGCGCCCCAGCCCAGGGAAGGCACGCGCCAGCCAGCCGCCGGGCCCGAATTCGCGCACAGGCTGGGGAATGAAGAAAAAAAGCGTCCCATAGCCCATCCAGATCATCAATCCCAGCAGGACCAGACCGGTCGGAAAGGCCAAAAAGCGCCGCTTGTGAGCCAAGCACCAGCGCAAGATGGCTTCATATCGATTCTGGAAGGCACGGAGCAGCCACAAGAGACCGCCCGCCAACACGGTGACAAAGAGAAAATTGACCAGCAGTCCGCGCTCCACACCCAGAGGGCGCCACTGCTGACTGAGCAGCAGTCCAATGGTCAAAAGCAGGGCTGCGTAGTGAACCTGATCCGAGTAAGGCGACCAGCGCTGAGGTTGACGCACTCGGAGGACGTAAAAGGCGCCCACGGCTGCTGCAATGAGGCCGAGCCAGAGTCCCACCCACCAGGCGAGTGCCAGGGCGGCGGCGAAGAGGAAAAGGGCGGAACCGGGAGCGGGCAGGGCTGCCTGCGCTCCTGGCAACCCTGGCCGTTCGGTCTTGGATCGCCGGCGCATGATCAAATGGGCAGCGGGAGGGATGACGGCCAAGGCCAGCACCAGGGCGGAAATCAGGGCAAAGGTCTTGGTGAAGGCCAGAGGACGGAAAAGCTTGCCTTCGGCAGCGGTCAGGGTGAAGACGGGCAAGAAGCTGACAATGGTGGTGGTGACCGAAGTCAAAACGGCGCCGGCGACCTCGGAGGTGGCTCGTTGGATGACCTCCAGGCGGCTTTCCTCGGCTGAGGCTTCCTGAACGTGGCGCAGGATGTTCTCGCTTACAACGATCCCCATATCCACCATGGTCCCGATAGCGATGGCAATCCCGGCCAGAGCAACCACGTTGGCATCCACCCCGGCAGTCTTCATGAGGATAAAACAGGAGAGGACGGCCAAAGGCAGCAGGCTGGAAATGAGCAGTCCGCTGCGCAGGTGCGCCACCATGACGATGATGACGATCAGGGTGATCAGGATCTCGTGGCTCAGCGCCGACTCCAAGGTTCCCAGCGTCTCGTAGATCAACCCGGTGCGGTCGTAAAAAGGCACTACGGTAACCTGGGAAACCGTCCCGTCTTCGAGGGTCTTGCGGGGCAACGAGAGGCGTTCGATCTCGGCCTTGACGTTGGAGATGACCTGAAGAGGATTGGCGCCGTAGCGGACGGTGACGATGCCGCCCGTTACTTCGCTGCCTCCCTTGTCCAGCGCTCCCCGGCGCAAGGCCGGCCCCAGGCTCACCTGAGCCACGTCCTGGATGCGGATGGGGACGTTGTCGCGCACACTCACCATGGTTTGGCGGATGTCCTCTAAATTGCGGATGAATCCCAGCCCCCGAATGACGTATTCGGCCCGGTTGACCTCAATGGTGCGGGCGCCCACGTCGATGTTGGAGGAGCGGACGGCCTGGAAGACCTGTTCCAGAGTGACTCCCGCGGCCCGCATGGCATCGGGGTCGACGTCAATCTGGTATTCCTGGACGAAGCCCCCGATCGAGGCTACTTCTGCCACCCCGTCGGCAGCCAGCAGGGCGTAGCGGACGGTGTAGTCCTGAATGGAGCGCAGCTCGTGCAGATCCCATCCGCCGGTGGGATTGCCTGAGGGATCGCGGCCCTCCAAGGTGTACTGAAAGACCTGGCCCAGCCCGGTGGCATCGGGACCCAGTTGGGGCCGGACGTCCTCGGGAAGGTCTCCGGGAGGCAGGCTGGCCAGCTTTTCCAGGATGCGCGAGCGTGACCAGTAGAACTCGACCTCCTCTTCGAAGATGACATAGATGGTCGAGAACCCGAAAAAGGAATAGCTGCGCACGGTACGCACACCGGGCACGGCCAGCAGCGAGGCCGTCAGGGGATAGGTGATCTGATCCTCCACGTCCTGAGGCGAGCGCCCTTCCCAGGAGGTGAAGACGATTTGCTGGTTTTCGCCGATGTCGGGAATAGCGTCCACCGGCACGGGAGTCCGTGGCAGGCCCAGTATCTGCCAATCAAAAGGCGCCGTCATCAATCCCCAGTAGACCAGCAGCGCCACAAAGGCAGCCACAGCCAATTTCTGGGTCAGGCAGAATCGAATGAAACGAGTCATGGGGTTTCACGCAGAGGCGCAGAGACGCGGAGGGAGAAAGAGGAGACCGGAAGAGAACAGAATAAACTGAGAGGATTGCCAAAATCATCCCGGCTCAATTCCCCTGAAATTCTCTCCTCCAAAACTCACGTCTTTCTCTTCCCCTCCTCTGCGTCTTTGCATCTCTGCGTCTCTGCGCGAAATCTCCTTTCTCAGTGCTGGTGCTCATGAGTCGGTGCGGGTTTGGGCTCGCCGCTTTCCC
>JANQFM010000343.1 GCA_028277865.1 Acidobacteriota bacterium | reverse complement strand
TCACCGGTCAGGTGCTTCCGATCGATGGAGGCATGGCTTGAGCAGATAGGGACCGGAGGCCGGAGACCGGAAACCGGAGTCCGGCAGAAAGGCTCAAGCCAAGCTGGATTTCTCATGGATTGCGTAGCGAGGGGCCGCAAGCGCCGTCCTGGCGCGATTGCTTTTGGGGCGGCTCTGCCACCGGCTAATGTCCGGGACTCCTCCAGAGCCGGCAATCCCCTGAGAATCCTGTAGTTGGGCCGAAGGCGAAGCGATGGATCCCGGCGATGGGCCGACCCCGAAAGGGTCAGGGAGATCAGCCGGTGGTCAAGCCGTCCCGGCGCGGCCACCGGTACAGGCCCGCAAGGCATGATGCGCCCTTGAAGAGGGTTGAATCGCTTCAAGGAGCCGCCAGGACAGCCTCAAAGAGCGCACCAGGCGGGTTGTGCGAGTCGGTGATCAGGACGCCTTCGGGGTAAAGCGCGTCCTGCAAGGCTGCCGAGATGGCGTGCAGGGGGGCGCCGCCGCCTTCGCCCATTCCCTTGGCGCCGTTGTAGGAAAAAGGAGAAGGGCTCTCGATGGCCGAGCAGCGCAGCTTGGGCATGTTCAAGGCGGTGATGGGGACATAGTCGCTGAACTGGGCGGTGAGCAGGTTGCCGTCCGCATCGTAGCGGCAGCTTTCCAGCAGGGCGGCGCCGATGCCGTGGGCGGCGGCGCCGTGGACCTGGCCTTCCACGATCTGGGGGTGGATCATTCTGCCGCAGTCGTCCACGATGGCGTAGTCGAGGATCTGAGGGCGAAATGTCTCCCGGTCCACCTCGATGACGGCGATGTGCAGTTGGGCTGCGTAGGTGAGGGTCAGGTTGCCGTACTTCTTCTCCAGATCGGGAACCTGAAAAGGGGGCCGGTAGACGTATCGGCAATTGAGGGTCACGTCGGACAGCTCATCGGACAACTCGGCGTTGTTGACGTTGACCAAATTGGCCAGCCCCCAGTAGTTGACCGAGCGGTCGGTCCCCTTGACGCGCACTTCCGGTCCCTGCTCCCCGACTCCGAATTCCAGATCCTCGGAGTCGGCTTCCAGAACAAATGCGGCCAGGCGCTTCATCTCGCCTTTGAGCTTTTCAACCGCCCCGTGGACGGCCCCGATTCCCGAAACGGCAAACTGGCTGGCATAGGTTCCCGAGTGGCCGGTATAGGTGTTCCACTCGGTGTCGAATCCGGGGCGCACCGAGACCATTTCCGGACGGATCCCCAACTCGCTGGCCACCACCTGAGAAGTGGTGGTCTCATGGGCCTGCCCTTGAGGTACGCTGCCCAGCGTCACCACCAGCGAGCCGTCGATGTCGATCTTGATGTTGGCCACCTCGGAATTCCCGGAAAAAGGCGCATAGGGGTTGACGATGCGGGCCTGGCCGAAGTTGTTGGTGCCCGAATCCAAAGTGGTTCCGATGCCGATTCCCAGCCAGCGGCCCTGTTGGCGCGCTTGACCCTGTTTCTCCTTCCAGCCTGCCCAGTCGATCATCTGCTGTGCTGTCTCCAGCATACGGGGGTAGTCGCCCGAGTCGTAGACGCAGCCGTTGGGAGTGGTGTAGGGCATTTGGCTGGCCGGGATGTAGTTGCGCAAACGCATCTCGTCGCCGGGGATGCCCAGCTTGTGGGCACAAATGTCGATGACCCGTTCCAGGAACCAGAGGTGCTGCAGGCGCGAGTAGCCCCGGTTGGGACCCACCGGGCACTTGTTGGTGACCGTCTGGGTGAAGTCGATGCGCAGGTTGCGCAGCTTGTAGGTGCCCGGCGCCACCTGCGACCAAATGACGCAGCCCAACGGCTCGTAGCGGGGATAGGCGCCGCAGTCGTCCAGGTGGCGTGAGCGGATGGCGGTGATGACGCCTTGGGAGTCCAAGGCCACTTCGGTATCCAGGTAGGTGCGTTCATTTCCGTGGGCGCTGCCTAGAATGTGCTCGCTGCGTGATTCGACCCACTTGACGGGCAGGCCTCCCGCCTTGCGCGAAGCCAGCGCGCAGATGGCCATGTAAGGGTAGCTGGTGATCTTGATGCCGAAGCTGCCTCCGATGTCATGGGTTCGCACCCGGATCTGATCGATCGGAACGCCCAGGGCGGGGGCCAGGAACTGGATGGCGAAGGCGGGGAAGGAGTTGTTGCACCAGAAATGAATGCGCCCTTGAGGCCTCCAACTGGCGATGACCGCATTGTTTTCCAGAGGTGTGCTGGAGAAGCGGTGGAAGTGGAGCCGGTCGATCTTGACGACATGTTCCGCCTTCTCAAAAGCTGCATCCACTTGGCCCCACTCGTAGACATCGTGCCACACCAGGTTGGTGCCCGAATTGGGATGCAGTACGGATTCGTCCAGCAAAGCCGTCCCGGCGTCCATGACAGGCGGCAAGTCTTCGTAGTCGACTTCCACCAGTTCCACAGCGTCGGCGGCCGCCTGTGGCGAACGGGCGATCACGGCCGCCACCGGTTCGCCCTGGTAGCAGACCTTCTCGATGCCCATGGAATAGTCGAGGATCTTGCCGCCCGGATCGGGGCCGATCTCGATGAAGGGCTGGCACTGCCGGCCCACTTCGGCGCCGGTCAGGGTGCAGACCACGTCCGGATGCTGCTGGGCGGCAGAAACGTCCACACTGAGGATCTTGGCGTGGGCATAAGGGGAGCGGACCAGCTTGAGGTGGAGCATGCCGCCCATCCGGTAATCGTCGACAAAGAGTCCCTTGCCGCGGATCAGCCGGTCATCTTCCTTGCGGTGAATCGACTGTCCAACCCAGCTCATCTCGATCCTTTCCGGGTGTTTCGCGCCAAGATGCAGAGAGCGCCAAGTTCTCTTCCTAGCGTGCTTGGCGTCTTGGCGCGAAACCCTCTTAGCTGCTCAGCGCCTCCTGCAGGCTGTCGATCAGCTTCTGGATGTTCTTGCGGGCCAGCGGCTTGAGCAGTCCGCCGGCCAGGGCGGCCAAGCGGCCGTGGACCTGGAGGTCGCCGTGCCATTGGACCTTTGTTCCGGCACCCGTTTCCTGCAAGTCGAATCCGGCCTTCAGGTTGACCGAGCCTGCCGCCAGCTTGCCCTTCCCGCTGTAGTGAGCGTGTTTAGGAGATTGACTGCCTTCCCGGTGCAGCTTGACAGTGGTCGTTCCCTTGAGTTGGGAAGCCCCCACCT
>JANQFM010000297.1 GCA_028277865.1 Acidobacteriota bacterium | reverse complement strand
TCCGGCAGCGGTCTCCGAGACAGCGTCGGCAATGCGCGGGCTGAGGATGAACTCGCGGCTCTCCAGTGAAAGGAAGCCTGAACGCTGGTGAAGCTGAAGCCCGAAATCCCCGAGTTGAACGGCGCTGTGCAGGGCAGTGGCCAAGTCTGCGCTTTGCGCCCGATCGGCTCGGCGCGAGACGAACAGGGCGTTGACACGGCCTTCCTGATCCAAGCGCTGCTGCAGCAAGCCTAAAGAGATAAAAGCGTTGCGGGGAAGGTTCTGGTTGGGGCGCAGCCCAAATCGTCCCAGGCCTTCATCGGGCAAAATGCGGCTGACGCTCAGGCGCAAACGTTGCACCACTCCTTGCTGGTCCCGGTTGCCGAGCAATGTTTCGGGATGAACGTCGCTGAGCTGCTGGAAGGAAAGCAGTACGGGCTCGCCCTCTTGAGCGCCCAGTTCGTCGGCCAGGGCTTGATTGATGATCAACGAAGGGTAAAGCTGCCCGGAAGTGCGCTCGAAGCTCCACTGCTGTCCGAAAAAGCTGCTGAAACGCTCGTCCACTCCGTAAACGTTGATCCCCGAAGCGCGGGCCTGGGTCTCGCCGTGCACGGCACTTCCGTTGAGCAGCAAGGCAGGTGCCAGGCCGTCGAAACCGGACTGAAAGCTCTGCTGCCGGGAAAGTCCCCCAGCCAGATCCTCTCGGAAGAGGTGAGAGGCCACGATAGCCTCGTCGACTTCGCCCAATCGATCCAGGGCCAGCTGGCGCAGGCTGCCCCTCACGGAGTCGCCTACCAGCAGCGCCCCGGTCAGGACCGAGGTGGCGATGGCGGCGCCCAACAGGACGGCCAGATGGCTGCGCCGGAAGTAGATCAGGCTCTTGAGCACAGCCCCTCCCGCAGATCGTATTGGACCGGGAAACGCCCGGCCAATTCCTGGCTGTGGGTGACCGCCACGAGGACGGTCTTCTGGTCTTGGTGCAGTTCGAAGAGCGCATCCGCCACCGCTCCGGCATTGTCGGCGTCCAGGCTGCCGGTGGGCTCATCGCAAAGCAGCAGGCGGGGGCGGTTGATCAGGGCGCGCGCCACTGCCGCCCTTTGGCGTTCGCCCCCGGAAAGCTGAGCAGGACGGTGCTCCATACGCCTTTCCAGGCCCACTTTCTTGAGAAGTTCATGCGCACGCTGCAGGAGGCTGCCCGAGCGCTTGAAAGCCAGGGAGGGCATGAGCACGTTCTCAATCACTGAGAATTGAGGCAGCAGATGGTGGTCCTGAAAAACGAATCCCACCACCTCGTTGCGGAAACGGGCTAAATCCGGGTCGGAAAGCTGAAAAGGGTCTTTGCCGTCAATGGAGACTTCCCCCGAAGTGGGACGGTCCAGCGTACCCAGGATGTGCAACAGGGTGCTCTTGCCCGATCCCGAAGGGCCGGTGATGGCGGCAGAGCCTCCCGCATCGATCTGGAATGAGACGCCTTTGAGCACCTCCAGAGCTTGCTCGTTTTCCCCATAACACTTTCTGACTTCACTCACTTTTAGCATCACTCAGCTCCTGTGCCGAGGATATCTTAGCAGCAAAGTCGGCGGGGATGGCAATCGGCTTCAGGGGCTTTCCGGGGTCGGAAAGGCAGCAGACGGCGGCGATGCGCCCGCGTGCCACCAGCTTCTCCTGATGGGTGAAAGTGAATCCGTAGGTGATCGACTTTGTGCCCAGCCGGTCGACGCGCAGCGTGATGTCGACCACGTCCTCAAAACGCACCGGGCTGGAGAAGTCACAGGCGGTCGAAAGGCGGGGGAAGCCGATCTTCTGGCCCTCCCGGTAGGTGATCACGCTGGTTCCGAGGGAACGCAGGAATTCGTGCTCAACGGATTCCATGAGGAGGAAAAAAGTGGAGAAGTGGCAGATGCCGGCTTCGTCGGTGTGGTGAAACTCGATGGTGCGCTGTGTTCTGTATTGCATGGTTTCCTTGAGGATTTCACGCAGAGGCGCAGAGACGCAGAGAGAGGCGGAAGAGGGAGAAGAGTTATTCGGGGAGATTGTTGACGACGCGGTGGATACCGTCTCGGATATAGCGTTCGCCGAAGTTGATGAGCAGGCCGACGCGCTTATCGGCCAGCTTCAAGTAGGTCAGCAACTGCTTCGAATGGACGGGATGCAATTCCTCCAAACTCTTGACCTCAACAATCACCTTGCCCTCCACAACCAAGTCCGCCCGAAAGCCGTGATCCAATTTGACATCGTCCCAGACAACCGGAATGGCCTGCTGTTGCTTCACGCCCAGGCCGCGCTTTTTCAATTCACGAGCCAAAATCGTCTCATAAACCGATTCCAGCAATCCCGGCCCCAACTTCTGGTGGATTCTGAGAGAAGCGTCGACGATGACCCCCGTCACATCATTCTCTCTCATCCCTCTCTTCTCCCTCTTCTGTCTCTGCTCCGCGTCTCTGCGCCTCTGCGTGAAAAACCCGCTCATAGACTACCAAAGTACGCCTCGCCATTCCATCATCACCAAATTTCTCTGCAACTGCCATTTTCCCTCGACGCCCAAGCCTGCCACGCAGTTTCTCATCCCGCATCAGCCGCTCCAACCCTTCCGCCACCGCTTCAGCCGACTCGGGTTCCACCAGGATTCCTCCGCCCGTGGACTCGATCAGCTCGGGAAAAGACCCGTGACGGGGCGCCACCACCGGGACGCCATTGGCCAGCGCCTCCAGGACGAACAACCCCTTGGGCTCGCGGTAGATGGTAGGCACGCACAGGACGTCCAGGCTGTTGAGGAAATCGATCTTTTGGCGGCGGTCCACCTCACCGACGTGCTCCCAGCATTCGGTCAGCCCCCATTGGCGGACCTGTTCTTCGATTTGCTCGAAAAAGGGACGGTCCCACTGGCCCAACCATCCGGCCACTTTGAGGCGAACCCTGCTCTTCCCTACCTTTTCGGCCAACAAACGAAAGGAATCGGCCAGCAGGTGGAGGCCTTTTTCGGGGCAAATGCGGGCCAAGTAGCCGACGGTGAAGGGATCTTCCGCCGGACGGGGCTGTGCCGACGCTTTCCCGTGCCCCTCCAGCCGAATCCCCAGCGGTACGATGTGGAACATTTCCAATGGCACCTCGAGCAGTTCGCTCATCGCCTGGGCGTAGAATCGGCTGGGGGCAATGTAGGCGTCCACGTCGCGGGCATGGCTGCGCAACTCTTTCAGCACCTGGCTTTTGTAGGGCTCTTCCAGCTGGTCGATGAAGATGTCCTCGCCTTGGACGGCACACAGCACCGGGACTTTCAGCTCTCGCCGCAGGGTCCGGGCCAATCCCAGGAAGAAGGTGAGGTTCAGCTCCACCAGATCGGGCCGGAATTCGTCGCGCAGCCAGGCGGTGAGGCGTCGCAGTTCAGCGGCCAGCCGCCCGTCCTCGCCGCGCAGCATATCGACCGTCAATCCTCCCAGGTCTTCTCCCCGCGTGCTGCCCCGGAAGCGCGACACCGAATCGAGCAGCTTGCGGCTGTCCAGCAGCTTTCGGACAAATCCGGGAGCGTGCCGGAAGAGAGCCGACTTGTGCTGCAGGTAGATGTTGACCCCGCCGAAGAAGATGCGGTCCAGGCTGACATTTTCTTCATCCGTGCGGGTAGGCGTATAGGTCGGGATCAGGGCCACCTCGTGCCCCTGGCGGATGAGCGCCGAGGCCAAGGTATTGTCGTGGATGCACGTCCCGCAATACATCCCCGCCGCCCCCGTGGAAAT
>JANQFM010000245.1 GCA_028277865.1 Acidobacteriota bacterium | reverse complement strand
CGACGCAGCAATATCGGGAATCTTTCGAGGAGGCGCAACGCAGCCAGCGGCGATTAGGGCCGCCGAATGTGGTGAGGAACTTCTGAGACACCCCACTAGCTTCTGCCTCGATGCACATGAGAATCAATGTCCTTGGATTGGGTTATGTCGGTTGTGTTTCCGCCGTCTGCCTGGCCAAATCGGGCCATCAGGTGACCGGCATTGATGTGGATCCCCTCAAGACCCGCATGATCAATGAAAGTCGAAGCCCGATCGTCGAACCGGGGCTGGGGCAGGCTGTCCAAGAGGCGGTTTCGTCTTCGCGGCTGGCCGCCTCCAGCCAGGCGCCGCCTGCCGATGTGACTTTGGTCTGCGTCGGAACCCCCAGCCGTGAAAACGGCAGCCTGGACCTGCGCTACATCCGCAGGGTCTGCGAGAGCTTGGGCAGTTGGCTGAGGAAATCCGCAAGCCGCCATGTCGTCAACGTCCGCAGCACGGTCTTGCCCGGGACCATCGAGCAAGTGGTGATCCCGCTTCTGGAGGAGCATTCCGGAAAGAAAGCCGGAATCGATTTCGGCGTCTGCATGAATCCCGAATTCATGCGGGAAGGGTCTTCCATCAAGGATTACTATGATCCCCCCTTCACGGTCATTGGCGAGACCGACAGCCGAAGCGGCGACGTGGTGGCGTCGCTTTACCGGGAGATAGAGGCTGAACTGATCCGGACGCCGCTGCGGGTTGCCGAGATGATCAAGTATGTGTCCAACGCCTTTCACGCCCTCAAGGTCACCTTCGCCAACGAGATCGGCAACATCTGCAAAGGCCTGGATATCGACAGCCACCAAGTCATGGACGTCGTCTGCCGCGACACCAAGCTCAACATCTCGCCCAGCTACCTGATGCCGGGATTCGCTTTCGGAGGCTCTTGCCTGCCCAAGGATCTCAGGGCGCTGCTTCACAAGGCCCGCCAGCTCGACCTCGAACCGCCTTTGCTTCGATCCATCCTGCCCAGCAACCGCCGTCAGATCGAAATCGCCTTGCGCACTATTGTCCGCACTGCAAGCAAGAAGATCGGTATTCTGGGGCTGAGCTTCAAGCCCGGCAGCGACGACCTGCGCGAAAGCCCGGTGGTGGAATTGGTGGAGCGCTTGATCGGCAAAGGCTGCCAGCTCAGCATTTTTGACCGGGAAGTCTCTTTGGCACGGATTTTCGGCGCCAACCGGCGCTACATCGAACAGGTCATTCCCCACATCTCTTCTCTGCTCAAGCCGGATCTGCAAGAGGTGCTCGAGCAAAGCGAAGTCTTGGTGGTGGCCAAGAACAGCCCTGAGTTTGCTGAGCTTCTATCGCAAGGTGCGGACGGAAAAGTGGTCATCGACTTGGTTCGGCTTTTTCCCCAGGCGGGTCGAGACAATGCCCTCTACCAGGGGCTTAGCTGGTAGCTTGGTGGGGCTCTGTTGACGGAAGAGAGTTGGCAGTTCGCAGTAGGGGTAGCGGAGGGCTCTCCATTTCTCTCCCAACCTTGACGGCAGCACTCAGTTGGAGATGAAGTCCGAAGGATATTCTGAGCCAGTATTGGGCAGGGGCGAAGAGCAAAGGCCTTCCTCCGGCGAAAGCCGCCCTACCCAGACCGCCCCGCCTGTTGCGGAGCTGGTTTCTCCGCTTGCCCGCTCCCCTGTGCAGGAGGCGCGCTTCCGCAAGCTGAGCATTCTGGTGCCGGTCTACAACGAGGAGCACTACATCGAACAGGTTCTGGAAGCAGTTCTGGGGGCGCCCCTTCCCGAGGGGATGGACCGCGAAGTGATCGTCGTTGACGATGCCTCGACCGACCGGACCTGCCAAAGGCTGCGCCGCTTTGCCGCCGGCCACCCTCAGGTGCGCCTCTTTTTTCATTCCGCCAACCAAGGCAAGGGCGCTGCCATCCGAAAGGCTGTAAAACAGTCTTCGGGCGATGTGATCGTCATTCAGGATGCCGACCTGGAGTACGATCCCAACGAGTATGGACGCTTGCTGGAGCCGATCCTGGCCGGCCATGCCGACGTGGTCTACGGTTCGCGATTCTTGGCCAGCCCCTACCGCAGGGTCCTTTATTACTGGCACAGCCTGGGCAACCGCTTTCTGACCGCATTCTCCAATTGCTTTACGGACCTGAACCTCAGCGATATGGAAACCTGCTTCAAGATGGTGCGGGCCAGCATCCTCAAGACAATCCCCATCCGCAGCAACCGATTCGGGATCGAGCCGGAGTTGACCGCCAAGTTTGCCGGGCGAGGCTGCCGCATCTACGAAGTCCCCATCTCCTACCGTGGACGGACTTATAACGAGGGCAAGAAGATCACCTGGTGGGACGGCCTCAAGGCGATCTTCACCATTGTCTATTTCAGGCTGGCGGAGGATCTTTACCCGGAAAAATACGGTCGGGAGATCTTCTACAGCCTATCGAACACACACCGCATCCATCAATGGGTAGCCGGGCTGATCGGGCCTTGGGTCGGCCAAAGGGTTCTGGAACTGGGTGCCGGACTGGGCAACCTGACGCGCTGCCTCATGCCCCGTGACGCTTATGCGGTTGCAGAGGTCGATCCGCTCTGCTTCGACTTCCTCAGGAACCTCTACTCGTATGACCGGCGGGTTACGGTCAGCCAACTGGACGTGGGCAGCCCGGAGGCCTTCGAAGGCCTGGAAGGGAAATTCGATACGGTTTTGTGCCTGAACATGCTGCAAAGCGTCGAAGACGACCGGCTGGCCCTGCGCAACCTGTTCCGCGTTTTGCAGCCTGGCGGACGGGCTTGCCTTCTGGTGCCCCAGGGCCGCTGGCTTTACGGGAGCCTGGACCGGCATCAGGGCTATTTGCGCCGCTACAGCCGAGCCGGGCTGAAGTCGAAATTGGAGGAGGCCGGCTTCCAAGTGGAGGCGCAGTTTTCCTTCAACCGGGTCTGCATGCCTGCCTGGGCGCTCCATTCCAGGTTCTTTCGAAGCCGCCGCCTCCACCGGATTCAACTGAAGCTGTTCGACAGCACGATTTGGATTTGGCGCAGGCTGGACCGGGCACTGCCCTGGCCCGGGCTGTCCTGCGTGGCGGTGGGGAAAAAGCCCGTGAGTCCAGGCTCCGTGCCCCGAAAACCCCGTTCAGGCAGAGGCGAAACTTGACAGAAGAAAAGGCCGGCCGGCACTGCATGGTCGTCCACGCCTACTATCCCTACGATGAGACCCGCGTCCAGCGTCAGGCTGAGGCGCTGCTTGCCGCCGGCTTCGAGGTCGATGTCCTCTGCCTGCGCCACGGCGACGAGGCACGCAGGGAAAACGTCTCCGGCGTCGCGGTCCATCGGTTGCCGATCCGCCGCAACCGGAGGGCTGGCCGCGCAGGTCAGCTATTCGAGTACCTGCATTTCTTCTTTCTGGCCACTCTTTGGCTTGCCAGGCTTTGGCAGCGTCGCCGATACAACGTCGTCCAGGTGCACAACCTGCCCGATTTTCTGGTCTTCAGCGCCCTGGTGCCGCGCCTCTTCGGCAGCCGCATCATCCTGGACATCCATGACCTCATGCCCGAGTTTTACTGCTCCCGTTTCGGCGGATCGATGCAAGGCCTGTCGGCACGCCTGCTGCTTTTGCAGGAACGCCTGTCTTGCCGCTTTGCCCACCACGTCATCACGGTGACCAAGGGATGGAGGCGCACCCTGATTCGAAGAGGCCAGCCGGAGAGCCGTTGCTCAGTCGTCATGAACATGGCTGATCCCGCACACTTCAGGGCGCTGCAGCAAGCATCGGCAAGCGGCCCCAACGGCGATGGGCAAGACGGATTCAATCTCATCTACCATGGCTCGCTGGTGCACCGTTACGGGATCGATTTGATCCTGCAGGCCCTGCCCGGGCTGAGGGCAAGGATTCCTGGGCTCCGCTTCACGATTTTGGGGCGCGGGGAGTTTCTGGACAGCCTTATGAAGTTGCTGGAAGACTTGAAGGTCAGCGATCTGGTCCAGGTCGAGACACGGTTTTTGCCCCTTGGCGAGATGGTTTCGAGGATTGCCGCCTGCGACCTCGGCTTGGTGCCCTATCGCAACGACCTGTTCACGGACGGCATTTTGCCCACCAAATTGATGGAATACGTAGCGCTTGAAGTGCCCGCCATAGCCGCTCGCACTTCGGGAATCTCCGCCTACTTTGACGAGACTATGGTGGAATTCTTCTCTCCCGAGGATGTGGAGGATCTGTCGGGGAAGATCTGGACGCTTTATTGCGACCGGGAACGCAGAAGAAACCTGGTGGCCAATGCCGCCCGTTTTCACGAGCGATACAATTGGCCCGATCAGTCCGGCCGATATGTCGAAGTGGTGAAGAAACTGTCCCTGACCTGACCAACCGACAAAAAACAACTTATGCGATCGCAAACCTATTGGGCTGCAATCCTGATACTGCTGGTCAGCTTGTTGCTGTGGCCGATCAGCGCAGAGGCATACATCGGCCCCGGCGCCGGGTTTGCCCTGGTGACCTCTGTCCTGACCGTGCTGGCGA
>JANQFM010000244.1 GCA_028277865.1 Acidobacteriota bacterium | reverse complement strand
TGTCGCGGATCAAGACCACCAGGCCTCGAGGCTTGCCCGACCTGCCGCACAGGGGCGACATGCTGGCTTGATAGGTCCTGTCTTGGCCCGGGCGCCGCTCCCCGAATTCGAAGCTGTCGCCGGTACGAGGAGCCTCCAGGGCCAGGTCAATCGCTTCTGCCAACTGGGGATTGTTGAGCACAGAGCGGAAATGCCGGCCGGCGGCCAGCCGCCGCTCGATCTCGAACAACTCCTCCGCCTCGGGATTGAACTCCACGATCTGCCCCTTCAAATCGGTCACCAGCAGAGCGTCGGCGACGCTGTTGATGATGGCCGCCAAGTCTTCCTGAGCCTTGAAAAGCTGCGACTGCAGCCGGTGGTTGCGATACTCCATCTCTTGATAGGCTTGCTGCAGCTCATTGATCTTGCGTTGCAAAAGCTGATGCGCCTTTTCTGCTTCGGCCGATTCAGGCAGATGAGAGGGTTTGCCGAGTCGGTTGGTTTTGGTGTTCATTTCTTTGCTCTGAGGACTTGGCGTCCAAGATCTGCCGAATCTTGCGGGCCAGTTCGCTCCTCCGGTAGGGTTTGCTGAGTATGTTTTGCGAGCTTGCCAGATCTTTGTTGCGGCGCAGGGCATGATTGGCGAAACCGGATGTAAAGAGCACTGGCGTGCCTGGCCTTTGTTCCAAAAAGGCTCGCGCCAAGGCCGTCCCGTCCATGCCTTCGCCCATCACCGTGTCGGTGAAGAGGAGATCGATGGCGGCAGATGGATCGCGCCTTATAAATTCCAGAGCGGCATCTGAGTTCTCGGCCTCCAAGACCTTGTAGCCCAGCTGCTCCAGCGCCGCCCCCACGATCATACGGACGTGGTCGTGGTCGTCGACCACCAGGATGGTTTCAGTGCCTGTGGGTGCCTGCTGGCCCTCCCGGTCGTCGATCTGCTCCGGCTCGAGGGCCGAACAGGGCAGGAAGAGCCTGACAGTGGTCCCGTAGCCCTCTTCGCTGTAAATCTTGACATGGCCGCCCGATTGCTTGATGAAGCCGTAAACCATGCTCAGGCCCAGGCCGGTCCCGCGGGCTACGCTCTTGGTGGTGAAAAATGGCTCCATGGCCCGCTTGACGGTGTCGGGCGCCATGCCTGTGCCGTTGTCGCTGACAGCCACCAGGACGTGCCGGCCCTGAACGGCCTCGGAGTTGTCGGCTGTTGAAAAGTCATCCAGTTTGACATTGCTGGTCTCGATGGTCAGTTTGCCTCCCTTAGGCATGGCGTCGCGGGCGTTGATGGCCAAATTCAGCAAGGCGCTCTCCAACTGCCCGGCATCCACCCGAGTCAGCCAAAGCCCATCTCCCAGGGCCAGTTCGACTTCGACGTCTTCGCCCAGCGTGCGGTGCAGCAGCTCTGAAAGGCCTTTCACCAATTGATTGAGATTGCACACTTTGGGTTCCAGGGTCTGCTGGCGCGAAAAGGCCAGCATCCTCTTGACCAGCTTGGCGGCTTTCTGGGCCGCGTGATCCGCCATCCGCATCAATTGCTGCGGATTACGTTTCGACTTGCCTGCCAAGCTATCGTCCAGGAGCTCGAGGCTGCCGACAATGACGCCCAGCAGATTATTGAAGTCGTGGGCCATCCCGCCGGTGAGCTGACCGACAGCCTCCATTTTTTGGGCCTGCAGCAGCTGTCCCTCCACCTTCTTGCGTCCCGTGATGTCCGAGCATGTCCCCACCATGCGCACTGGCTCGCCACGGGGGCCACGCCCCATGACTTTGGCCCGTCCGGCTATCCAGCGGTACTCGCCCGAGTGATGGCGCAGCCGAAACTCCTGCTCGTACCTGCCTTCCGGCTTCGACAGGTAAGATCGGATGCTTCCCTCCACATCTTGAGCGTCGTCCGGGTGCAGCAATGCGCAAAAGGTATCGAAATGAGGGGCCAGATCTTGTGCAGGGTAGCCGAGCATGGTGGCCCATCGAGGACTGAAATAGAATTCGCCTGTCTGGATGTTCCAGTCCCACAGGGCGTCCTCCGCCGCCTCCAGAGCCAGCTGGAGCCGGTCCTGGCTGCGGCGCATCTCCTGCTTGGCCTGCTCCTGCTCGGTGATATCGATTCCAGTTCCGACGAGGAATTCCACCTGGTCTTGCTCATCGGTCAAGTATGAGCTTGCCCAGCGAATCAGCTTGCGCTTTCCATCCTTGGTCAGCCAGTGTTTCTCGAAGCGTGTGGTCAGGCCCTTGCTGATCAGTCTCTGCATTTCGGCCATGACGGCGTCGCGTTCTTCCGGAAGCAGCAGGAAGTCCCCGATCCGACGTCCTTTCACCTCCGAGAAGCAGTAGCCGCTCAGTCTCTCGCAGGCGCGGTTGAAACGGACGATACGCCCTTCGCAGTCGGTAACCACCACCAGGGCTCTGAGGGTCTGCAGGATCGTGTCGCTGAAGTGCTGTTCCTTCCACAGCTTCGCCGCCATTTGCTTGCGTCGGCTGATGTCGCGCAGTGCATGGATGTAAAGTCGATTGTCCCCCATTTGCATCTCGTTGATGGCCAGCTCCAGTTCGATGCTGGAGCCGTCCTGTCGGCGGCCAGCCACCTCGCGGGGGACCAGGGCGCTTTGCTGCGCCAGCCCCTTGCGGATGCGCCCTTGCCGGGGACCGTCCGCACCCTCGATCAAGTCGTCGATGCTCAGTCCCCGCAGCTCGGAAGGGGAGCAGCCAAAAAGCCGCGCAGCTGCGGGATTGGCATCCCGAATCGTCCCCTCCTCAGTCGTGATCAGCACACCGTCCGGCAAACTCCTCATGAGGTGTTGAAGATGGATCGTGTGCTCTATTTCCCGGCTGATGTCGCTCAGGACTCCGACGTACTGGGCCGGAGGCCCGGACGGTTGCGCTATGGGGCTCAGCCGGAGCGTGCACCATCGAGAAGTTCGGTGCCCGTTGGCAAGCCGGAGCTGGGCGCTGGTTGCCTCTCCTTTGCGGAAGGCGGCGCGGATCGGCGCCAAATCCAGATCACTGTCCCAGGATTCCAGCAAACGATGGGCAGGACGGCCCAGGATGTCCTCCGCAGAGGCGCCAGCCAGTCGCTCCAGGGCCGGGTTGGCATAGACGATCGGACTGCCCGCCTGAATGGCGTCGGCGATGAATATGCCGTCGCTGACAGCTTCAATGGCGAGGTTGTTCAGCGTCACCTCATCACCACAGGGAGTGTGTGCCCTGATCGCTTGTCGATGCATTTCCGTTCTCTCCGATCCCCCCAGATTTGGCGCTCCTTGGATCAACCCGGCCATTCCACCCTGCCAGGTGCCCTCCCCGATCAGGCAGGCTTGCCACGCTCAGCCGCAGCAGCTTGACCTGACGGGCCAAGTCGAGAATAAACAAAAAATGTATTGAAGCTCTATGGCATTTTTCATAACCAAGCACTCCAATCAACATATCGGCCCTGATGTGACGGCCTTTAGCTGTATCGGAGATCACAGTTATTGAGTATTCCGAACAGAATTGGTTGGCATCCCATCCCTGATCTGTCCTAACAAACTGACTGCAAAGCACTTGCGGGACTCCTTTTGTACTACGGCACATGGGTTGAGGACAGGTGCAGAAATTGTCCGCCCAGCAGCGAAGAATAGGGAAGAGGGCCGCCAGTCTGCTCAATTCAGCGCGACCTGGCAGAGGGTGATGAATCTTCGCTCGAAGCCGGTGACCCCACTTGCGCTTTTTTACGACTTTGCGGCCTTGCGTGAGACTCCCGGCAGGCTCATTGGAAATTCTATTTGCGCGAGACTTTAATCTTCTGCCGCCGGCTTCGGGCCAGCTCACGCAGATCGGCCACTTTGTCGGACTCGTCCACGATTTCCTGGCCCAGAATCTCTTCCAGGACATCCTCCAGCGTCACCACTCCCGCGAATTCCCCAAACTCGTTCAGCACGATGAACATGTGCTGGCGGCGTTCCAGGAACATCTTGAGCAGCGCGTTGAGCGGCTTCGAATCCGGGACGAAATCAACCGGCCGGGTCAGCTTGAAAAGAGGAGTCACCTTGGCGACGGCAGAGTCCGGCGCCAGCACCTCGGGCCGGTAGACCAGCCCGATGATGTCGTCCGGGTTTTCGTCATAGATCGGGATGCGGCTGTATTGCTGGATCTGCTTGTTCCGACGAGCCTCTTCCAGCGTTTCTGAACCGCGGAGCGAGAAGACCACCGTCCGGGGCGTCATGATTTGCCTGGCCGTCTTGGAGGGCAGGGTCAGGATCCTCTCGATCACCTCAGCCTCGTCCGCATGGATCGAGCCGGCACGCAGGCCCATCCGGGCCATGGTCAGGATTTCTTCCTCAGAGACGTCGGTTGTGGGACGCTCCCGCGCCACCAGGCGAGTGACGAACCTGCAGACCCAGACCAGAGGGAAGAATAACTTCACTAGAACCTGGAGGGGACGGGCGATCAGGCCGGACAAAGTGCGGGCGTGGACCACACCGGCAGTTTTCGGAATGACTTCTGAGAAAACCAGGATGACCAGCGTGAAAACGGCCGAGAAGGCGCCCAGCCACTGACTGCCCAGAGCCTTGGCCGCCAGTGCGCCGGCCACCGCTGCGCCGGCTGTGTGGGCGATCGTGTTCAGGGAGAGAATGGCCGCGATGGGCCCGTCAATGTCCGAGCGCAGCCTTTTGAGGACCCGGCCTGCTGAGCTGCCCGATTCAACCAGCCTTTCCACGTGGCTGTCCGGAACGGCATAAAGGACCGCCTCGAAAAGCGAGCATATGGCTGAGACGGCAATGACGATGGCAACGGCTGAGAAAAGTTCGGTCATGGTAATTGACGATAGCTCTGAAGGGTTTCTTTGTGCAACGCTGCCGCCGGTAGCATTGTTCCACGGGGGACAAGCCCGCCTGAAGTTTTCAGGGGGAAAGTCTTGCGCCGGAGGCGCAGCAAGACGGTAGCCGGCGGTTGAGCGAAGCGACACCACCGGTTTGCGGTTCAAAAGCGGGTCGCACCCCGGTAGGGGTGCAGGAGTCGATTCGGAGCCTCCGCACGTCATAGCCTTCGCAATTCGGGTGCCCAGATCGGCTGACGGCGCGCCTTTTTCCGACGTTGGCGCTTTTGCTCCTGCACCCTTTCAGGGTGCGCTGTTAATCGGGCCTCTGATCCGGTGGTGTCGCTCCGCTCAACCACCGGCTACCCTCTGGCAGTGCCTCCGGCGCAAACGGACAGAGAGAGGCGAAAAACGGGGTGGTGAGCGATGCTCTTGTGGATGGCATCCTGTCGTCGGCAAGATCCCCCAAACCAGTCAGGCCGGCACAGTCGGCACCAGCAGCCCTCCGCCACCCTGGAATTCGGAGCTGTTGAGGGCACCTCCGGCTTCCACCTGAGAAGGGAGGGGGATATCACGCTGCTACTCCGGTGCTTCCTTCCACTCCTCGACTTGCCGTTCCAGGTCGCGGGGTTCGTAGTAGAGGGGGACGTCGCGGTCGTAGACCCACAAGGCCGTGAACCAGAGGGCGATGACGGCTACCAGCAGGAGCAGGAAGGCGGCCACCTTGATGGACAGCTGGCGGGGAAGCCGGCCCGTTGGGCGGTTCTGGCCGCGGCTGACCACTGCCAAGCGAGCTGAAATCCCCTGATCGCGCAGAATTCTCTTGAGGGGCTTGAGCTGTTCCCGGCGGGCGGCGAAAAGCTTGAGGGCCGTCTGCGGATTCTCCAAGGCCTGACGCCAGCGCGAAATAGCATTGGGATCCCGAAGATGGTCGTCATGGACGCGGAATATGGCCATCTGTCGACCGTCCTTCTCCACGATCATGTCTGCAAGGCCGCCTTTCCAATTCGGCGGGGCGGCGGCCAATTCGGAGAAATACCTGGAGTAGACACGGTGGCCCGACCTCAGGTAGCGCCTCTCCAAATTCCTCAAAAAGTGCATCTGCATGGCCGTCCCTCGGCATTGCTAAGCGGTCAGGGCCGCCTCCTCTTGGACGGGCGCCGGGCATCGGTGCTTGAGGCGGTCGACCTTTTCGCACCAGAGCTGGAAAACCAATAAGCCCCATAACTGGTGGGTCCAGCGCTGCGAACCGCTCAAGTGGGCCTCGAAGAGGCTTCGGACGGCTGAGGGGTCGAAGGCGCCTTGGCGTTTCAGCCGCCCGCTGGAGAAGCAATCCTCAAAGAGAGGGCGCAATTCCCGCTTCATCCAGGCACCCACCGGGATCATGAAGCCTTGCTTGCGGCGCTTCAGCACAGCGGCAGGCAACTCCTCCCTCAGCGACCGCTTCAAGAGCTGCTTGAGCGAGAAGTACCCCATCTTGCGCTGCCAGCTCTGCTGCATCATCTCTTCCACCAATCGGTAATCGCAAAAGGGCACTCTGACCTCCAGCGAATGGGCCATGCTCATCCTGTCCGCCAGGACGAGCAAGTCATCCGTCAGATAGCCGGTCAGGTCCGAATAGAGCGCCTGGTCCAAGGGCTGGCGATGGCCAATCCCGGCCAGCCGCTTTCTGAAGAGCCGTTCGTCGGCGTCCTCGACCTGCAATTGGCGGCTCATCGACGGGCTAAAAAGCCTTCGCCGCTGTTGGGGTGAGAAAAAACGCATCCAACAACGGTACTGCTCGATAGGATCCTTATCGGCAGATTGCAGGAATCGCTTCACCCAGCTTCCCAGGTTGCGGCTGGACTCCTGCTCGGGGATGCGGGGAGCAAGGCGTGCTGCGGCGCGCCGCAAAGGCCGGGGAAAGCGCTGATAGAGGCTTTGCCAGGCCAGTCCCAGGTGGCGTGGATAGCCGGCAAAGACCTCGTCGCCTCCCACGCCGGACAGAGCCACAGTCACGTGCCGGCGCGTCTCGCGGCTGACCAAATAGGTGGGTATGGCCGATGAATCGCCCAGAGGTTCGTCCATGGCTTCAATAACTGCATGAATCGTCTCTTCGATATCCGGCTGGACGACGAGTTCATGATGCTCCGTCTGAAAATGGCGGGCAACCAAACGGCTGAATTCCAGTTCATTGAAGGCGGAAAAAGCCTCGGGATAGCCGATGGAAAAGGTGCGGACGGTTCCGGCGCTATGACGCCTCATCAGGGCCACGATGGCGGAGGAATCGATTCCTCCGCTCAGGAAGACTCCCAAGGGGACGTCGCTGACCAGCTGCATCCTCACTGATTCACTGAGCAGTTCCAAGGCTCGCTGCCTCAGATCCTGGTTGGATAAATCGGACGCCTGGCCCACCTCGGGGGACAGCCTCCAATAGCGTTCGATCCGGTACTCTCCGCTGGCTGCATCGTATTGGAGGCTGCAGCCCGGCGGCAGCTTGAAGACGTTGCGGCAAATGGTCCAGGGGGCGGGAACGGCAAGTGAGGAGAGATAAAGGTCCAAAGCGATCGGCTCCACTTCAAAGCCGATGTCGGGATGGCACAGCAGGGCGGTCAATTCAGAGGCGAAGGCCAGCTTTCGACCGATGGGGGCGAAGTAAAGGGGCTTGACCCCCATCCGGTCGCGGGCCAAAAAACCGGACGAACGCTTTTCGTCCCAGACGGCAAAGGCGAAATCCCCGCGCAAGCGGCAGGGCGTGCAGGATTGCTGCTCTTCGTACAAGTGGACGATCGCCTCGGTATCGCAACGGCTGGCCAGGCGGTGGCCTCGAGCCTGCAGTTCGATCAGCAGCTGAGGGTGATTGTAGATCTCGCCGTTGAAGACCAGATGAAGCCGGCCGTCTTCATTGCGGACAGGCTGGTTGCCGTGCTGCGGATCGATGACAGCCAGTCGGCGGTTGCCCAGCACTGCCTGTCGACCCGCATAGATCCCCTGGTGGTCGGGCCCCCGATGGGCCAACGCTCGCGTCATCAGCCTGACGGCCGATGGGTCCGATTCTCCAAAGACTCCGGCGATTCCACACATGGCTAAGGACTGCTGCTAGAGAGATTGAGACGGCGGGTTTGATTGCCTGCGGCGACAGGCTGGGCAAGTGTTTGCCAGGGCGAAGGCTGTGGAGCATGATCCCCGCGCTGCCTCGCTCGCAGGTTGGAATCCCGGGCCAATATCGGCTTTCCCGTCCGGCGCTCGACATTTACCCAGGCCGTCATGAAAACCAGCCCGGCCACGATCCAGAAGGGTTCCATGACGCGGACGATGATGAAGGTGTTGGATCCGAAGGAATGAAAGAACAACCCGACCAGGCCGGCCAGGAATCCTGCCGACAGGCCTCCGTAAAAAGGGTCGCCGCGAAAGCGCCGCCAACGGTCCATCCCCAACTGGAAGATTCGGCTGAGCAGGAAGATGAAGGCGCCGAAGCCCACCAGCCCCGTTTCGACCAGGGTGCGGAACAACTGCGAATCGATAAAGTGCCAGCCGGTCACGCCATAGCCCAGAATAGGCTTCTTGACAAAGTCGCTGATTGCCTCTGAGAAGCTCGCCAGCCGAGCCGACGTGGAAGAGTCGATGCGCTGGCCCATGACCTCCGCCTGGTGGGCGCTGCGGGTTTTGGGCTGGCTCCAAGTGAATGCCACCCGCTCCACCACGGCGCGGGGCAGGAAGACCTGGGGAAAGGCTGCCAGCAGCAGCAAGCCGCCCAACAGGGCGTAGGTCATGATGTTCTTGCGCTGCAAGATGAGCAGGATCGGCACTCCTGCCAGCACCGCCAGGTAGGAGGAGCGCGAGAGCGTATACATTAAGGGTACCATCAGGAATCCCGTCAGGCCCAGGTAAAGAAGACGGGCTTTCCAGTCGCGGGCGTAGAGGAAGAGGGCGAAGCAGATCAGCACCAGGAAGGCCAGGTAGCCCCCGAAGGTATTGGGTTCCGGCTGGGCGCCTTCAAAAGGGGCGGAGACCCTCTGCCCGGATGCAATCTGGGAGAAGCTGACAAGCCCGACAATCACTGCTGTCGCCAGCATGAGGTTCCAATAGCGGCGGATCTGGTCTTCCCGCCGGATGGTGTTGATGACCAGGAAGAAAATGACGAAGTACTGCACATACTTGGCCACAAACAAGCTGCCTGTCATCCACCCCACCCGCCCTTGCACGACTCCCCACAAAGTCGCCACGGTGCAGGCGAAAATGTAAAACCACATGGGGTTGTTGAGGCTGGTGCGGCGCAGGATCCCCAAGTCCTTGAAGATGGCGTTCTTGATCAGCCAGGAGGCGCCCACCAACAGCACCAGGACGTCTTCGAACCGAAAGGTGACGCCCCGTCCCATCGAGGAGCCGCCCGTGGATCCGAAGCCGAACTCGGGTGACAGGAGCGTGGAGAGGATGAGCAGGTAGATGGCGTACTCGGTCTTGAAGAAGACCACCAGCACCACCACCAGAGCGACCCCGCCGGCCAGTGCCGTCTGCACGTCCAGCCAAGAGGCCAGAAAGGACGAGCCCCCCAGCAGGGCCAGGAACAGTCCGGCCAGCAACAGTCCGAACACACCGCTTTCTTTGATGCGCTCCATACAAGGGCTTTCTCGACGGGTTTCAAGGGAAGCATTAGGGGACAGGGAGGTTTCGCGCCAAGACGCAAAGTACGCCAAGAGCTCCTCAGGCATTCTTTGCGGGCTCTGCGTCTTGGCGCGAAACCTATCGGCCCAGCAGCCGCGCCACCTGATTGGGATCGCTGGTGGGCAAGTCGCAGAGGTAGTCGCGGCAGATATAGGCCGTCGCCTTGCCCTTGAGCGGGCGCATGCCCTTCAGGGCCGGCTGGCTTTCGGAAAGCCGCTGGTGCATCGTGCCGCCGTCGGCCAACAGGAGGATCTTGCGGGGCAGAAAGCGTTTGTGGACCTGCCGGACCAGGCTGCGGGTATCAGCAGCATCCTTGTGGCCGGCGATGATGATTTGGCGAGGCTTGTCGAGCAGGAAGTCCACCGCCGCCAGCATTTGAGGCATGGCCTGGGGCACCCTTGACAGAGTCTTCTCAAAGGCCTGAACGTTCTTGCGGGCCAGCTGGCGCCAGCTCTCATTGTGGGTCATCTCAGCCAGCCGCAGCAGGTTGAGGGCCGAGACCGAGTTGGGAGAAGGCTCGGCGCCATCGTAATCTTCCTTGATACGGAATAGGACGGAAGGATCCTGGTCGGTGGTGTTGAAAAACCCTCCTGAGGGGGCATCCTGGAAGAGGCTGACCTGCGATTCGGTCAAATCCAAAGCCCACAGCAGCCAGCGCTCCTGCAAAGAGGCCTCGTAGAGGTCGATCAGCCCCTGTATCAGGAAGGCGTAATCGGAGAGCATCCCCGCGATGTCGGCATCTCCTTGTCGGTAGCGCCTTTTCAGCCGCTTGTTCCCCGAGTCGTAAAGATTCTCCTGGATGAATCGGGCGGCCTTGCGGGAGGCCTCCAGGTAGCGGGCATCCCTCAAGACTTGGTAGCCGCGTGCAAAAGCCGAGATCATCAGGCCGTTCCAGGCTGTCAAGACCTTGTCGTCCAAGGGCGGGCGGGGGCGCTTGCTGCGCGCCTGAAAAAGCAGCTGGCGAGCCTGCTCCAATTGCTTGGACACCCTCCCCGCCGGGATCTCGAAGTTGTCTGCCGTCTCCTCCAGGCCGGCAGCCTGGTAAAGGATGTTCTTGCCCTGGAATTCCCGAAAGGGGTCTTTCTTGACGTTGCCGTCCGGCTTGACCCCGTAGCGGTATCGAAAGATTTCGGCTAGCTGTGGAAGGGGCGAAACTGCGCCCAGCAGCTGATCGATTTCCTGCTGTTTCCAGGCGTAAAAAGCGCCCTCGCCATGGTCTTCGGGGTTTTCGGGAAGGGGGCTGTCCGCGTCCTCGGCCGAATAAAAGCCTCCCTGCGCAGACGTCATATCGCGCAGCACGTATCCGAAGATGCCCCGGGCTGCCTCGGCCAAGGACGGATCGCCGCTGAGCTGGTAGGCCTCCAGGTAAGCGATGGCCAGTTGGGCCTGGTCGTAGAGCATCTTCTCGAAGTGGGGCAAGAACCAATCGGCATCGGTCGAGTAGCGGTGAAATCCGCCGCCCAAGTGATCGTACATTCCGCCCCTCGCCATGGCCCGCAAGCTGACCAGCGTCATTTCCAGAGCCTTTTCCTCGCCCGTCCGGCTGTGGTAGCGCAGCAGGAAGTTGAAATTGACGGGGCGAGGGAACTTGGGCGCCGATCCGAAGCCCCCCCGCAGAGAGTCGAAGGAGGCGGCGTAAGCCTGGTAGGCGCGATCGAGCAGGCGGCGCTCCAGTTTCAAGCCGCCTCCGGATGCCTGCGCCATCTCCTGCAAGGCCTGGGTGATGCGGTCGGCTGAAGTGAGGATCTTTTGACGGTTGTCGACCCACTCCCGGCGGACCCGGTTGATGACCGTCACAAAGCCGGGGCGGCCGCCTTGGTCGGCGGGCGGGTAATAGGTCCCGCCGAAAAAGGGCTTGCGATCAGGGGTCAGGAAGATTGACATGGGCCAGCCTCCTCCGCCTGTGGCGGCTTGCAGGAAGCTCATGTAGACCCGGTCGATGTCGGGCCGTTCCTCCCGGTCCACTTTGATATTGACGAAGTGCCGGTTCATCAGGGCGGCGATTTCAGGATCGGAAAAAGACTCGCGCTCCATCACGTGGCACCAGTGGCAAGTCGAGTAGCCGACAGAAAGAAAAATCGGCTTGTCTTGCTGACGGGCACGCTGGAAGGCCTCCTCGCCCCAGGGATACCAGTCCACCGGGTTGTGAGCGTGCAGGCGCAGGTATGGGCTGCTCTCGTGGATGAGCCGGTTGGGCTTGGGTTCGGCAGAAGCGTCCTGTTGCCATGAAAGGCTCCAACCGACCATGATGCAGGCCGAGAGGATTCCCGCAGCCGTAATTGCTGCCGCTCTCTTGGTGATTCGCATGAGTGGGCGGAATTATACAGGATCAAGCCTTGCAGAATGGAAGGCGCTGACCTTGAAGCGGGACTGTCGAAAAGCCGCAGACGGCAAGGAACGAGTCAACGGGGAGCGACGAAAGCGGACCTGCCTGAAATCCCCCGCTCCAGGCGCAAACGGCGCACGCCCCTGAAGAATTCCATATTGGCTTCGTGGAGCAACCGAGGGACTTTGGATTGGTCCAGCCCCAAGGCTTGTGCGATTTCCAGGCTGGTTTTGCCCTGGTAATGACTCATCACAAAGACCTTGCGCTGTTGCTCAGGCATGTCGTTGAGGGTCTGGATGATCGCCTCGAACAGATGGTGGCGGGTGTGACGGCTGAGGTCAAAAACAGGCTGTGCCATCAGCTCTCTCCTTCTCTGGTCCCTGGCGTCAGGCTTCATGACGCTGTATGCAATTATAGATGCTCAGACACCGCCAAAGGTTGAAAGTTCTGAAAAAGAAAACGTGAAAATAGGGACGGGCATTCGAATGATCCGGTGGTGTCGCTTGCCGAACCTCAGAAGCGAGAAGAGAGCCCAGGGCGGATCTCGCGCGAAGGCGCAAAGCCGCAAATTCGTGTTTTTCAGCAGAATCAAGATTCAAGACACGGCCCCATCCATCCTATGGCGCTGCTATCATGCCCGCTGCAGGATCTGCACTTTGTCGAGTTCCCTATGAACGTCTTGATCATCTCGACCGACTTTCCTCCTCTTTTGGGAGGGATTGCCACCTACACAAATTGCCTGGCTAGGCAAATGGCTCGCCAAGGGCATTCGGTTGAGGTGCTGGCCCCGGGCTTCGCCGGCTGGCGCGAGTGGGACGCCCAGCCTCGACCTGAAGGCCTGCGGATCGTCCGTTCCCGCTGGGGGCTGCCCCTGCTGCGCGAGTTCCGCATGTGGATGCTGGGACGACGCTGCTTGGCCAGCCGGCCCGACGCAATCTTTGCCACAGCCTGGTTCCCTGCCGGCTACATCGCCCACCTGCTGCATCGCCGCAGCGGAGTGGAGTACTACCTTGCAGCCCACGGCTCGGAGTTCCAGGACGACGCCTTCAACTGGCGGCGGCGCGTCAAGTCGGGACTGAGGTTCCTCAAGCGGCCGGTCTTCGGGAAGGCCCGCAGAACATTCGCGGTGAGCCGTTTCACGGCCGGGCTGCTGCACGATCAAGGCGTGCCGCAAGAGCGCATTCGGGTCGTTCCCAACGGTGCCGACCCTCGGCATTACCGCCCCCATCCCGATCCATGCGGCCTGAAGCGAAAACACGGCGTTGCAGGAAGGACCATCCTGTTGACCGTCTGCCGTCTGGACGCCCACAAAGGGGTTCACTTGGTTCTGGAGGCTCTTGATGATCTGTGCCGGCGATTCCCGGACCTGCTCTATGCCGTCGTCGGACGCGGCCCCCAAGAAGAGAGCCTTCATCGCCAAGCCGCCTCCCTGGGGCTGCAAGAAAAGGTTGTGTGGCTGGGCTACCTGCCCTCCGGCGAGGTGCTGGAATGGTATCAGCTCTGCGACCTCTATGTGACCCTTTCTCACGACATCCCCGACCGCACTGACCTGATCGAAGGGTTTGGAATCTGCTTCGTCGAAGCGGCCGCCTGCGCAAAGGCCACCCTGGGCTGCCGCTCGGGAGGGGTTGCAGATGCTGTTGAGGACGGCAAGACCGGACTGCTGCTCGACCCTCGCCCATCGAAGAAAGCGGTTGTCGAGGCGATATCGAACCTGCTGTTTGACGAGCCGCTGCGACGCCGCTTGGGAGAAGTGGGGCGGCAGCGGGTTGAGCAGCGGCTGAATTGGGAAGTGGCGGCTCAAACCATCGTCCGGGAGTTTGGCGCCAAGCCGCAAAGGGCGCAAAGTTAAGTTCTGTCAGTTGTTGAGCCGAGGGACTTTTCCATCAGTTGCCTTCGACGCTTGTTTCACGATCAGCCAGGCTGCGAAGATCCCATTGCGTTACCATCTTGACTGACAACTGACAACTGACAACTGACAACTGACAACTGACAACTGACAACTGACAACTGACAACTGACAACTGACAACTGACAACTATGATCCGCGGCAGCCTGAGAGTCCGGCACAGCGTCGATTACGCAATGGTCGTCCCCGCAGCGCCCGGCCCCTGGCCGGTCTTGCTGGCGCTTCATGGCTTTGGGCAGAAGGCCGAATCTTTTGCCCGCATCCTCGAGCCGCTGGCGGATCTTGGAATCCTGGTGGCGGTTCCGCAGGCGCCCAATCAGTTTTACGTCAACATGAAGAGCGGCTTGGTCGGATTCACATGGCTGACCCGATACCAAAGAGATCGCTCCATGGCCGATCTGGTCGATTACCTGGAGGAGTTCTGGGAATTGATCCGCAGCCGACAGCGGGCGGATGAGAGGCGGCTGTTTGTTTTGGGCTTTTCTCAGGGCGTTTCTATTGCCTACCGTTTGTGGCTTTACGGGAATCTCCCCATGCAGGGCCTTTTTGCCTGCGGCAGCGATCTGCCTCCCGATGTCGAAGAGAGGCTGGGTTTTAAGCCCTCCATTCCCGTCCGCTTGATCCATGGCAGGAAAGACCTGCTGGTCCCCACCCAAAAGCCTTTGCACGCCCTGCAGGCTTTGCGCAAAGCGGAGTTCGATGTCGAATATGAAGAATTCGATGCCGCCCACGAATTGACCCCCGAAATCCTGGACTATGTGTCCCGCCAAATCCAGCCTGACAGATAGTTGGTTGCCAGTTGCCAGTTGTCAGGGAAGGTAGGGGTTCTCGGTCCACATCCGTAGCGGCCCACTTTCCTCAGCTCGGAAATTCGCTTTTGGCGGACCTGCCTGGTAAGATGACGCCTTGATTTTCTTATGAACGAAGGGGTTATCGCAA
>JANQFM010000241.1 GCA_028277865.1 Acidobacteriota bacterium | reverse complement strand
CGGTGCAGGTCGTGGATGCCCAGTTCCAGAACGACGCTCTCGCCTTCATCGTACAGGCGCCGATCCATGTCCTTTTGCGCCTTTTGAACCACCTCTTCGATACGTGCCGGGTGAATGCGGCCATCCCGGATGAGGTTTTCGATGGAAATCTTGGCAATCTCCCGCCGCAGGGGATCGAATCCTGAAAGGATGATGGCTTCGGGAGTGTCGTCGACGATCAGGTCGACTCCGGTCGCTTGCTCCAGTGCGCGGATATTGCGGCCTTCCCGGCCGATGATGCGGCCCTTCATGTCGTCGGAAGGAAGGTCCACCACCGAAACGCTCGACTCGACGGCGTGCTCGGCCGCACAGCGCTGTATGGCCTGGACAATGACTTTGCGCGCCTCCCGGTCAGCGATCTCGCGGGCCTGGTCCTCGATGCGGCGGGCCGCCAGGGCGGCCTCGTGACGGACTTCTGACTCGAGCATGGAGGTAAGCGACTTCTTGGCCTGCTCGACGGTCATGCCGGCCACCGCTTCCAGCCTGCGGGTATTCTCGGCAATCAATGAATCCAGCTTTTGTTCCTCCAGGCCCAGACGGCTTTCGCGCTCCTGCAGGGTTTGCGCCTGCTGTGCGAGGTCTGATTCCCGCCGTTGCGCCTCTGAATCCCTCCGATTGAGCTTGTCATCGCGACGGCTCAACTTCTGCTCCAGCAAAGTGCATTCCTGGCGGCGCTCTTGGATCTCCGATTCGGCTTCCGACCGCCAATCCAGGATCTGGTCGCGGGCTTCCAGCAATCGTTCCTTCTTGAGCCGTTCGGCTTCTTGCTGGGCCGCCCTCTCGTGTTGGCGGCGCTTGGCTCGTGCCTCCTGCAGGCGGCGATCGACCAGGCGAAACTTGAGCACAAGCCACGCGGTCAAGGCGAGGGCCGCCGCAGCGGCGACGGCAATGGCTGGAAGATACTCCATGATCTGCTCAGGGCTCCTGATCGGAACCTGGGCGGAAGCAGCCAAGGACGTGGATGAAAGGCAGGCGGCGGACTCCCCGCTTTGCCGTGCGGCAAACGGAAATGAACCTGCAAAAGCAGGTGGGTACCCTGCCTCTGGCCGAAAGCGTCTTCTCCGAGGGGAGTCAGCAAGCGGCCAGGGGACCCGAGTTCCCTATTCGAAAGTGTTGGCTCAATTCTCGCTCACCATCACAAACATTGCAGGGAGCCGCATCTTTATCATGGACCAGCCAGGGTCCAGACGGCAAATCACGAAGCCTGCACACGCTCCAGTTCTTCGATCATTTTCTCGGATCTGGTCGCAACCTCGTTGTGCAAAGAGTTCAGTTCCTCCTGAGCGGTGAAGTAGCCATCCACAATATTCAGTGCTGTCAGGACGGCGACTTTGAGCGAATCCACTGTTGAAGTCTGAGCTGCAATCTCCGTCATCCGGTCATCCAGATAACGGGCAAGACGTTCCACCCGCTGCGGATCACGGCACCGGATATGATACGTCTTATTGTGTATTTGAACGGCTGTCACCTGCTCTCTTTGTGTCGCCATCACCACCTGCCCGACGCGGCTCGTTGGACTGCCAAAGCAGAACCCAACTTCCCGGTCCTTTAGCGCGACCCCTCCAGGCCGGCGATCTTGTCTAGTGCCTTTGCCACCCGGGAGCGAATCTCGGAACGATCGCTCGCATACTGTTCCAGGAGCTGGCGTTTTCTTTGATTTCTTTCTTTCAATCCCTCCAGTTCTCGCTTCAGCTGTCCGGCTTGGCGACGCAAAGAGGCGTTTTCGTCTTCGACCTTCCGCATCCGCTTGACTGCTCCCTGCAATGCCTCTTCCAGGCGCGAGAAAGCATCTTCGATCCGCACGGCACCTTCCCCCGATTGTTCGAAACCCTGAATCAGAGAGACCGGACCTGAAAACCCTTGCACTCCGCTGCGCCTGCTGGGCAGGAACCCGACTGAGCCTCGTGCGGCAAAAGCGGGGCACATCGGAGCCGAATCAGACAGGAAGATTTCTGATGAGATCAAAGAGAGGAGTCCGCAGACGGCCTCATTCTAGCGCATCGGCTGGATTTGTCAACTGCCAGGAAAGTCCGGAAGGTCCAAAGTCCAACGTCCTCAAGATTCCAGATTCCGCGACAACCTTGGAGCTGGAATTGACGCCAGCCATGCAAGAGGAGCGATGGGGGGTCTGCAGATCTTGAAAATGGGCAGCCGTGGGGCTAGCCGAGGGCCGACTTGGCGGCCTGAACCAAGCCTTCGAAGCCTTGCGGATCGCGCACAGCCACATCGGCCAGCATCTTGCGGTCCAAATCGAGTCCCGCCTTCTTGAGGCCGAAGATAAATTGACTGTAGGAAAGGTCGTGCTGCCGCACCGCAGCGTTGATGCGGATTACCCACAGGCGCCGGAAGTTCCTTTTTTTCTGGCGCCTGTCCCGATAGGCGAAGGCCAGTGAACGAAGGACCTGCTCCTTGGCGGCACGGTGCAGGCGGCTTTTGGTCCCCCAATAACCCTTGGCTGACCGGAGGATTTTTTTGCGGCGCTTGAGGCGCTTGTTGCCGCGTTTGACTCTGGGCATGGCTCACTCCATCTATTTCAGCCGCAGCATCTTGCGCACCCGGTCGGTATCAGCGGCGGCCACCAGGCCCGTTTTGCGCAGGTTGCGCTTGCGCTTGGCCGACTTCTTGGTCAGGATGTGGCTGTGGTGGCTGTGATTGCGGCGCACTTTGCCGCTTCCGGTCAACCGGAAGCGCTTGGCTGCAGATCGTTTGGTTTTCAGTTTTGCCTTCATCGCGATCATCTCCGTCCGGCCCGTCTCCTTCGGACATCGATCCGGCTGCCGGGATCACTGTTTCTTGGGCGCCAGGATCATAGTCATGTTGTAGCCTTCCAACTTGGGCCTGCGCTCGACGTCGGCCATATCCTCCACCTCAGCCGCCAGTTGCTTCAAAATGCGCGTGCCGATCTCGGCGTGGGTGATCTCCCTGCCTCGGAACATGATGGTGGCTTTGACCTTGTTCTCTTCCTTAAGGAAGCGGATGACGTGATTCCTCTTGAACTCGTAGTCGTGCTGGTCGATCTTGGGCCTGAACTTGACCTCCTTGACCTGCACGGTCTTCTGGTGCTTTTTGGCTTCATGCGCCCGTTTGCTCTGCTGGTACATGTATTTGCCATAGTCCAAGATCCGGCAAACCGGCGGACGGGCCGTCGGCGCCACTTCCACCAAATCCAGTCCCTTGTCCATTGCAATCCTGAACGCGTCCCGGGGCTGCATGATCCCGAGTTGGCTGCCATCCGAATCGATCACACGAATCTCTCGGGCCCGAATCTGCCGGTTCACCCGGATTCTAGGCGCTCGCGGACGACGGTGGGTGGAACGTCTTCTCAAATTTCGCCTATCGCAGTTCTAAAAAAAGAAAACCTTGCTCTACAATCGGCAAGGCCAGCCATATCGCCTTTTTAAGAAAAATCCCAGCACACGGTTTGCACCATTGCTCAGGCAAAAAGGCTGTAGCGAACATCCGGAATCCGCCGCCCCGAAAAGCTGGACGGATGGCGGATCCCGCTTATTTCAAGAGGTGTGATCATAGCATAAAAAAACGACCAGCAGCGACAACCTTGAAGCCTGATGGCGAAGCCCTTTCAAATAAGGGCTTCGGGCTTGCAAGAATTGCCCTTGTCGGCTGGTCGCGTCACATTTCTTCGAAGATGACTCAGGTCAGAATGCGGGCTTATTGCACTGCGCCTTTGAGCGATTTGCCTGCAGCGAATTTGACCACCTTCTTGGCCGGAATCTGGATTGCTTTGCCGGTTTGAGGGTTGCGCCCCGTACGGGCACTGCGGCTGCTAGTGGAAAAGGTCCCGAAGCCAACCAGCGTTACCTTGTCGCCATCCTTGAGCGCCGACTCGATATTGCCCAAAAACGAGTCCAAAGCAGCTTGAGCCTGTGACTTACTGAGTCCTGCATCTGCTGCTACCGCTTCAACCAAATCTGCCTTGTTCATGACTCCTCCTCCGAATAATCAAATTGCGTCTTCTGCGACTTTCGCATCGCCGCGTAGGTTTAGTGTTTTTGATGGCTCCTCAACTTCGCTTGAGGCCCAATAAGCCGGCCCCTGCCGGAAAAAGGCCACATCATACGCTAAGCGGCTTTCCTGTTCAAGAAAGCC
>JANQFM010000217.1 GCA_028277865.1 Acidobacteriota bacterium | reverse complement strand
GGCTATGTCGCCAAGGCGGCCGTGCTGATGTCCATCGTCGAGCGACCCGCCGGCCCTGGATTCCTGCTCACCAAGCGCACTCACACAGTCGCCACCCACAAGGGGCAAGTCTCTTTTCCGGGCGGCTACCGGGAGGGCGGGGAGTCCCTGCAAAAGACAGCCCTGCGTGAAACCGAAGAGGAACTGGGGATCAGCCCGGACCACGTGAAGGTGTTGGGATCCTTTCACGACTACTTGGCGGTCACCAATGCCTTGGTGCGGCCTTATGTGGGCATCCTGCAAGGCGACTGGAGCCTGTCGCCCAATCCCTCGGAAGTCGATACTGTCTTTGAGGTGCCGATGCAGTTCTTCCGGTCGTCCAGGCCTGACATTCGGCCCTACCAAAGCAGCAGGGGCAGTGGAAGAATCTATTCCTGGGAGTTCGAGGGGCACACCATTTGGGGGCTGACCGCTGCCATCATCAAAGACTTCCTGGAGATGCTGGATGCGCCCGGGGCAAAGGGAGAGGGGTGGTGAGTTGCCACCCCGTTTTTCCACTCTACGGGATCTATATTAAAGCCCGACTGACGGAGTCTCGGGCGCTTTCACCAGCCAAGAGACGCAACGCGGGATCAGTGGTTTCATTTTTTGGTTCCCATTGGACTGCCTTCCGTTAATACGGTGGCACTTTCGACATCGTCGCATCCGGCGCAGGGAGTCAGGAGTCAGGAGTCGGGTTTCGGGTTCCGGGTTCCGGGCTTGAGACTGCAAACTGCGAACCGCCAACTGCCAACTCTGTTCCCCAGTTGCCGCCGCCCATCTGACGAGGCCTTCCTGTCCATTTTTTTGGATGACCTTCCAGAATATTGGATAGGCTGCGGGGAGAATCGTCGGCCGGGATGGCGAGGCCAGTATTTCCAGAGAGGAAGAGGGATTGGCAGATCCATATTCGAGAGCATTCTTTCGCGCTATTCGACCATGGCTGCCTGACTTCACCATCATCTACAATTCAATCTGTTCAAGCCAAGACTAGTCTCAAGGGTTGGCTGAATGAGCAAGCCTTTGCTTGCCAGTCGGGCTGTCAAGCTGCAAAAGCCTCAAAAGTAAGGGGTTGCACTTCCTCAAGGTCGAGCGGATTATTGCTGGAGATTCGGAGCCGGTCAGTCTCACGAGGACTCTTGGAACCCATTTGACATACACAAGATCTTTATTTTCTGAACCTTACGGAATCCCAGCGGACTGGCGGAAGGAGCTGTAAAGGCCTCCTTTGCCGATCATCAGGCCCGTCCCCTAATGGCACAGGGCGTGCACGAACAACCAGTCCTGGATGTCAACATCTGAACTTTTTTCCTGAGGGAGGGAAAATTCAATGCGAATGCGATTCCTTTTTACTCTCCTCTTCTGCTTCGCCTTTGCCGCCGCAGCAGCCCTGGCCCAAACTTCCACGGGCAGCATCACCGGCACGGTCAAGGACGACACAGGGGGGGTCATTCCCGGTGCGACCGTAACCGCTACGCGCACTGAGACCGGGGAGACCAGGACGGTGGTCACCACCGACAGCGGGGTCTACCGGGTGCTCAACATCAGCCCGGGCAACTACACTCTCCGGATCGAGATGACCGGCTTCAAGACCGTGGTGGATGAAAATGTGGAGGTCACCATCGGAGAGCTGCGGCGGGTCGACGTCACCATGTCGATCGGCGACATCAGCGAAGAGGTCATCGTCCAATCCCAGGCCGAGCTTCTTCAGAAGGAAGAGGGACGCATGTCCCAGCTGGTGGAAAGCGCTGAGATTGCGGATCTTCCCCTCAACGGGCGAAACGCCTTTCAGCTGGCCCAGCTGGGCCCCGGCATCTATCCCACCATGGGAGTCACAGCCCAGGACGATGCGGGCAACGCCGGCGATTCCTTCATCACCAACGGCCAGCGCCACCGGGCCAACAACTTCCTGATCGACGGCACCGACAACAACTACGTCGGCATCGCCGGCGTCCCCTCGGTCAACCCGCAGGTGGACATGATCGAGGAATTCCGGGTCCACACCAATAACTTCTCGGCCGAATACGGCCGCAATGCGGGCGCCATCGTCAACGTGCTGACCAAGTCGGGCACCAACGAACTGCATGGGACCGTTTACGAGTACCATCGCAACGACGTCTTCGACGCCCGCGAGTTCTTTGATGGCGAAGACACGGCACCCCTGATCCAGCACACCTTCGGCTTCACCGTCGGAGGGCCGATCGTCAAGGACAAGCTCTTTGCCTTTGGCGGCTTCGAGGGCTTTCGGGAGATTGCCGCCGAATCCTCGACCTTCCAGGTGGAAAGCCAGGAGATGCTCAACTGGCTGCGGGCCAACAGCCCCAACTCGGTCGCTCTGCGGCTGTTCGAGAGATTTCCCCTGGTGGGCGGCGCACCCAGCGATCCCAACTTCGACCCCAGCAACATTCAACCCGTCGAGGTGAGCAAGGCAAACCCGTCCAAGGAAGAATATGACCAGTGGAACGTGCGTGTCGACTACACCATCAACGATAACGACAAGTTCTACGTGCGCTACACCGACAATGAGGACGCTTTTCCGCCCACCATCATCCGTCCCAGCGTCGACTCGGTCGGCGGTGTCATCGAGCGGGCTTCAACCTTCTCCGAGACTCACGTCTTCTCGCCCACAGTGGTCAACGAGTTCCGGGCGGGCTGGAACATGCGCAAGCCCAACTTCGACGTGCAGGAAGGGACATTTGACGTTCCCACCATCACCATCACCGGCTTCAGCCCCGACTTCGGAGCGGCCAGCAACATTCCCCAGTTCTTCTCTCGCCACACCTACCAGCTCTCCGACCAGCTGTCCTGGTCCTATGGCAACCACTCCTTCAAGTTCGGCGGCGAGTTCCGCCACGGCCAAGAGAATTCCGACTTCCAGGCCAACACGCGCGGGCAGTACAACTTCGGCAGCATCACCGACTTCCTGAACGACGATCCCTTCCAGCAAAGCAACCTGATCGACCCCAACACGGGCACCCCCATCGGCACTCCGCGTCACTTCCGGGTCAACGAGTGGGCCTTCTACGTTCAGGACGACTGGAAGATGACCCCCAATTTCACGGTCAACATCGGCCTGCGCTACGAAAACTTCCGTCCGCCCTGGGAAGGGGACGCCATCCAGTCCAACGTGGTGCTGGGGCAAGGCAGCGACATCTTTGAGCGCCTGGCCAACTCCACCATCCAGGTTTTCCCGGACGGAACCGACATCTACGAGCCTGACAACAACAACTTCGCTCCCCGCCTGGGCTTCGCCTGGGATCCCACGGGCGAAGGCGTCTGGGCCATCCGGGGCGGCTACGGCATCAGCTACAACCGCATCTTCATGAACATCACCTCCAACATCAAGTTCAACCCGCCTTTTGCCAAGAGCGTGACCGCACGCGGTACCGACCTGCCCATCGTCTACTCGATTCCCAGCACCATCCCGGACGAATTTGTCAACTCGGCCGCCGGCCGCTTCAACCCCAACATCCTGGATCCGGACCTGGCCACCACCTACTCTGGGGAAAAAGGAGCGCCGGACGCAACAGCATAAGAGTAGGAGGAGGCGCAGAAAATTTCCCCGATCACCGCAGATGTGATCCAATGCAACCTTGTCTATCCAAAGAATTTTCCGCCATAGGCGTATGTTCTTTGCCTTGGCAATGACGATGATGATATTTTTCAAGCCACTTGGCGCCCACTCACTTCCGCCGCGCCGACCCACCCCTTTTGGCCAGCCCACCCCCTTTTATGCATAAAACATGACGGGGGCCGCAGATGTTGGAACATGGAAAAAACTGGGAAGGTACTGTTGATGTCCACACCTGCTACAGTGGAACTCCTTTCGAAAGACAAAAAATGTGGCTCCAAAGTAAAGAATGGGACATACCATCCTAAGGAGGCCCTAGCTCCTCTTGGTCTTCGGTGTCAGCGGCAGGACTTGGCAGTGGCACCAGTGGCTATCGTCGCACCAGCCGCAAGCGCCTGCACGCGGCCGGAATTGGAAAGCAGTAGCCTCAACGCCCTTTCTCCCGGAAAAGGAGAAGATTTTCCCCCACCCACTTCCCCGCCCGCTTGGCATCATCTGTGGCTTCAGATTCCCCCACCATATCGCTCCTCTCATCTTTAAGGCGGCTGTCTGCACTCTGTAGTAAAAGTAGTCCAAACATTTACATAAAGAACAGAATGTGTGCAGGTCTTTGTCTCGCGAGAGTTGGGGGATTCGCGAAATTCGAGATGGGTCTTAAGTTATGCGGCCGACTTTGGATGCCGCCGCCGCAGAGAGAAGAAAAGGAATTTGGAATTTGTCACC
>JANQFM010000193.1 GCA_028277865.1 Acidobacteriota bacterium | reverse complement strand
CTTCGAACCCAAATCGCTGCGGGTTGCGGCCGATGAGGATGGCGGCGATGACCTTGGGGACGTAGCTGCGGGTCTCCGAGGGAAGTGCCCGGGAGCGGTAAAGGTACCAGAAATTGCGCTGCTGGAAGGGATCGTCGACCCGCCGGACAGCCCGTCGTACGCGGGTGGGCCCCACGTTGTAGGCGGCCAAGGCCAGCATCACCGAACTCCCCGCCCCGAACTCCAAAATCAGGTCGCGCAAGTAGCGTCCCGCCGCTTGGGTTGACTTTTCCAGGTCGAATCGCTCGTCTGACCTTTCAGACACCTTCAGCCCATAGGCCCGCGCTGTGGCAGGGACCAGTTGCCAGTAGCCGGCTGCACCGGCGGTGCTGGTGCTGCGGTTGCGAAAAGCGCTTTCGACAAGGGGAATGAAGGCCAGGTCTTCAGGCAAGTTCAGCTCGCCCAGCACTCTTTGCATGCGCTGCAGCTCCCGGCGTGACTGGCCCAAAGCCCGCTCTACATTGCGCCGATCGCGCTGCTGAAAGCGTTGGATGTAGTCGCGGACCGCATCCACAAAGTCGGGCGGGATGCTGTATTGCTCGGCCCCGAAGTCGGTCAGCAAGCGGCGGATGGCCGATTCGACGAAGTCTCTTTCCTCGTCGCGGACGCCTAGCTGATAAAGCAGGCTCTTCTGGATCTGACGAGCCTGGCTCTGAGCCTGCTCCAACTCGTTGATGAGTTCATTGACACGCTGCGCATCACCGCTTTGTTGCAGCTCGAATTCGATCTGGCCAATACGGATGTCCAGATTCCCCTTTTGCTGCTGCAATCGATGCACCGACCAGAGGGCGTAGGCCGAAACCGCAATCAATGCAACCGCCATCCCCCCCGCTGCCCACTTGAGCCGGCGCGATCGACGCAGGGTGTCCGAAAGCATCCCGCGCATCAGGATCAGGGTTTGCCCGCTGGAGCCTCCCCCGGACTGGCGCGCTTTGCGCAGTTCCTGGTCGAGCCGGAAATCCGAGGGCCTTCGCCGATCTCCTGTCCTTCCCTGCTTGGACAAAACGGGCATTATGCGTGTTGCCTGCTCCTCGGCAGCCGGATCAGGGGACTCTTCAAGGCTGTTGGCTGGAGCGGAGGTGTGAAAGACGAACTGGGGTCCGCCGGGACCGAGCATGAAGTGGGCGCCGTCTTCCAGGTCGGTTTCCTTTACGGCACGCCCTTCCAGGAAAGTTCCGTTGGTGCTGCCCAAGTCGCGCAGCAGGAATCGATCGCCTTGCAGGACAATTTCCAGATGCTGCTTTGAGACGCCTGAGCACTCCTCTCCGCGAAGCACAAGGTCGTTTTCGCTGCCCCTCCCCAGCGTCGAGCGGCCCCTTCGGAGGTCATGGCGATTACCTGCGGCTTTGCCGTTGATCTGGACGAGCCAAGCCTGGAGATCGGGTGAATCCATGATGCTGCTTCAGGCACCGGCCAGTTCGCCTGTCACTGCAGGGTCTTCAAAATGTCGGAGAGTGCTTGCGGAACCTTTTTCAGCGCCCAGCGGATTATAGGCCGCATTTCAGGTGTTCACAAGACTTCCGGGCAAAAAGCAATGCTGTTCACTTGGAGGCATTCGGTCAACCTGTGGGAGGAAACGAGAGGCTTCTCTGGGCCGCCAACGGGTCCGGCGGTGGCGTTTTCATGGCAGGTGCTTCCGTCAAATCGTCAACCAGCGCCGCTGAAAAAGGAGCGGTGGATGGCTCTTAAGGCTGGGCGTTGGTCGTCGCGTTTGAGCACCAGCGAGATGTTGAGTTCGGAGGAGCCCTGGGCGATGGCGCGGACGTTGATGCCCTCGTCGCCCAGAACCTTGAAGATGCGCCCCGCAATGCCGGGGCGTTCGCGCATGCCCTCGCCCACGGCCGCAATGATGCACAGGTCGTCCTCGACCATCAGGTCATTGATCAGCCCGGCTCGGCGCTCCAGGTCGAACTCCTGATGGACCCGCGATCGGGCCCTTTGGACAGACTCGGGGGCGACCGCCCAGCAAATCGAGTGCTCGCTGGAAGCCTGGGTGATCAGAACGATGTTGATCCCTTCAGAGGCGATGGCACTGAAAAGCCGTCCGCAAATCCCCGGCACTCCAATCATCCCGTCGCCTTCCAGCCGCAAAAGAGCAATGCGGCCCACGGACGAGATCCCTCGAATCGGATTCTGCTGCTGATCGTCCGATAGCTGGTTGCTGATCCGGGTACCGGGAAAGGAGGTGTTGAGGGTGTTCTTGATCAACAGAGGGATCGATTGGACCCGACCAGGATGCACCGCGGGCGGATAAACGACCTTGGCGCCGAAGTGGGAGAGTTCCATCAACTCGTCATAGCTGAGCTGAGCCAGGGAAAAGGCTTCGGGCACCAATCGGGGGTCGGCGCTCATCACACCGTCCACGTCGGTCCAGATTTCGATGGCTTCAGCCTTTAAAGCAGCGCCGATCAGGGCTGCTGTGTAGTCGGACCC
>JANQFM010000182.1 GCA_028277865.1 Acidobacteriota bacterium | reverse complement strand
GCCGGGACGGCGATGCGGATGCGGGCCCGCTGAACGCGGCTCTTCCAGGCCTGGTCAAGGGGGCGGAGGTCCTCACAAATGATCTGCAGGCTTCCCGATCGGTTGTCCAGGCGTCCGGTGAGCAGCACAGGCTGGTCGCTGTCCAGGCGGTCGCGCAGCGATCCGAAAGCCTTGGGGAAGACTACGCAGCCGATCTTGCCCGACAGATCCTCCAATTCGAAAACGGCCATCGTTTCGCCCTTGCGGGTCTTCTTGCGCTGAAGCTCGTTGATCACCCCGCCGATGGCCACATCCCGCCCGGCTTGGGCATCGGACAGCTGGCTGGCCGTCTGCTTGGAGAACTGCTTCAGTTCGGTACGGAACTTTTGCAGCGGGTGACCGGAAAGGTAAAAGCCCAGGGTCTCTTTTTCGAATGCCCATTTCTCGCCGTCCCGCCACTCGCCGTTGGGCAGGACATCCTGGCGGGCTGGCGATGATTCCGCGGTCTCGAAGGCGGCAAAAAGGCCTTTTTGGCCGCACAGGCGGTCCCGCTGGACCTTTTGCCCGTGCTCGAAGGCCCTTTCCAGCGCCTCCATCAGTGCCTTGCGCTGGTATTCCAGCGAGTCGAAGCAGCCCGACTTGATCAAGGCCTCCACAACGCGCTTGTTGACAATGCGCAGGTCAGCCTCTTCGCAAAACTCGTAGAAGCTGGCGAAGCGACCGCTTTTGGTGCGCCCCTGCAGGATGGCACGAATGGCGTTTTCGCCCACCCCCTTGACGGCCAGCAGGCCGTACTGGATCGAGCTCCGGCCCTGGGCCGTGAACCACAGCGAACTGGCGTTGATGTCGGGCGGCAGCACCTCAATGCCCATTTCCTGGCACTCTTCGCGGTACTTGACGATCTTGTCGGTGTTGGAGACTTCGCTGCTCAGCAATGAGGCCATGAACTGAGCCGGGAAGTGAGCCTTGAGATAGGCGGTTTGATAGGCCAACAGCGCATAGGCGGCCGAGTGGCTCTTATTGAAGCCATAGCCGGCAAACTTCTCCATCAGGTCGAAGATCTTCTCAGCCTTCTTGAGATTCTTGCCCAGCCTTTTGGCGCCTTCCATAAACTTTTTGCGCTGGGCGGCCATCACCTCGGCCTTCTTTTTGCCCATGGCGCGGCGCAGCAGATCGGCGCCTCCCAGCGAGAAGCCGGCCAACTCGCTGGCGATCTGCATGACCTGCTCCTGGTAGACGATCACTCCGTAGGTGGGCTCAAGGATCTGGCGCAGCTCCGGCAATTCGTACTCGACCTTGACCCGTCCGTGGCGGCGGTCGATGAAATCGTCCACCATGCCGCCCTTTAAGGGGCCGGGACGGTAAAGGGCGTTCAAGGCGATCAGGTCGTCGAAGCGGTTGGGCTGAAGCTTGCGCAAGATGTCCTTCATGCCCTCTGACTCGAACTGGAAAATGCCGCTGGTGCGGCCCTCGCAAAAAAGCTGATAGGTCTTTTCGTCTTTGAGCGAGACGCCGGCAAGATCGAGTTCCTCCCCCAGCTGCTCCCGGATCTGGTCCAAGGTCTGATCGATGATGGTCAGGGTGGTGAGGCCCAGGAAATCCATCTTGAGCAGCCCCAGGCGCTCCAGGTCGGTCATGGGGTACTGGGTGGTGATTTCATCCTTGGTCGACTTGTAGAGCGGAACCAGCTCGATGAGCGGCTTGGGGGCGATGACCACTCCGGCGGCGTGGATGGAGCAGTGGCGGGCCAGGCCTTCCAGGCGCAGGGCGGTTTCCAGCAGCTGGCGGTGGCGGGGCTCGCTTTCCATGGCCTGCTGAAGCTCGCTTTCGCCTTCGACAGCCTGGGTCAGGGTGGCGCCGGGGCCGTTGGGCACCATCTTGGCCAGCTTGTCGACTTCGGCCAAGGGGACGTTGAGGCTGCGTCCCACGTCGCGCACGGCGCCCCGCGCCGCCATGGTCCCGAAGGTAATGATCTGGCTCACGCTGTCTTGGCCGTACTTGCGGTTGACGTAATCGATCACCTGCCCGCGCCGCAGGGTGCAGAAGTCGATGTCGATGTCGGGCGGGGTGATGCGCTCCGGGTTGAGGAAGCGCTCGAATAGCAGGTCGTACTGCAGGGGGTCGATGTCGGTGATCTCCAAAGCGTAGGAAACCAGGCTTCCCGCCGCCGACCCGCGCCCCGGGCCCACCGGGATGCCGGCTTCCCTGGCATAGCGGATAAAGTCCCAGACCACCAGGAAGTAGCCGGGGTACTGCATCTGGTTGATGATGCCGATCTCGCGGGCCAGCCTCTGGGAATACTCGTCCAGGTTGTGGCGCAGCTTGCCTTGCTGATCCAGCTGCTTCAACAGGGTCAGGCGCTTGTTGAATCCCTCCCGGACGTGGTGCTCGAAGTAGGAGGACAGGGTATGGCCCTCAGGCACCTCGAAGTCCGGAAAGATGTTCTGATTGTCGGGATACTGGAAATTGCACTTCTCGGCGATTTCCAGGGTGTTGCTCAGAGCGCCCGGGACATGGCCGAAGAGCTGCTCCATCTCCTCGGGGGTCTTGAAGTAAAACTCGTCGGAGTGATAGCGCATGCGGTTGGTGTCTTCGATGGTCTTGCCGGTCTGCACGCACAGCAGCACGTCGTGGGCGAAGGAGTCGTCGCGCTCCAGGTAGTGGCAGTCGTTGGAGCAGACCAGGGGCAGGCCGAGCTGATGGGCGATCTTGATGATTTCGGGATTGGTCTTGTGCTGATCGTCGATGCCGTGATCCTGGACCTCCAGGTAATAGTCCCCCGGCTCAAAGATCTCCTTCATGTCGGCGGCGTGGTCGAGCGCCTCCTGGAAGCGGTCCTGAGCCAGGTTCCAGGCCACCCGCCCCTTCAGGCAGGCCGACATGGCGATCAACCCCTGGCTGTGCTGAGAGAGCAGGTCCATATCGATACGGGGGCGGTAGTAAAATCCCTCCAGATAGCCCAGCGAGACCAGCTTGACCAAGTTGTGGTAACCGGTCGAATCCTTGGCCAGCAGCACCAAGTGATTGCTGCCGCCCGAGTTGCCGTTGCGGTCTTTGCGGCTTCCCGGAGCCAGGTAGACTTCGCATCCGATAATCGGCTTGACGTCATGCTTACGGGCGATGTCGTGAAATTGGACGGCCCCGAACAAATTGCCGTGGTCGGTCAGTGCCAGGGCGGGCATCTTCAGTTCAGCCGCTTTGCGGACCACGTTCTTCAGCTTGTTGGCCCCGTCGAGCAGGCTGAAATGGCTGTGCAAGTGCAGATGGGTGAATTTGGCGCTCATAGTTCCAGATCGAGTCTTTTTGCCGCCGGGGATTCGGCAACTCAAAAACAGCGCCAGTCTAGCCCGTCAGACTGACTGGAATCAGAAGCGAATTGGCGAGGAAGCGAACTTTCGGCAGGTGCCTGGAAAGCCTGGGCAGTTAAATCATCGATTGCCCGATTTCGTCGTTTTGAGGGGGCGTCGTCAGCCGCGACGGCCATGCGCTAAATCTTTCGTGGTCGTACATTTTGCAACCGAGGTTTGACATTTGCATAAATCGCTGATTTCAAGAGATTTACTTGACAAGATTCGCAACGGCTAGATAAAAAAGGAGGCTGTGGTCACCAGAAGCAAATAAGAGGCAGTATGCCGCATAAGCCATGGAAATTGATGACCCGGTTAATGTGCCTCTCAGCACGATGATAAATCAATGGAGTCAAATGGTTCTCTCTTCGTAGGTCTTGCGGGACTTGTTATAAGCATTAGCGGTTTTGCAGTTGCGTTGTGGCAACTTCAACGCACTCAGCGAGTTGCACAGACCGCTGCGAACGCTGCCGAACGTGCCCGGGAGCGGATTGCCGCCGTTTCTGCAGTGACCACGCTTGAGCAGGTCATCAGCCGATCCAGGCACGTGGTGAGCCTGATCAGAGCGCGGGATCTGCGCGGTGCCGCTTCCGGGGCGTTTGACCTCAGGGAATCAATTGCCAGGTTTCACCTCACGGATGCAGGCAAGAGTATCCAATCAGAAGAACAGTGGGGTGGATTCCTTGAAGCTGTTGCCACTGTACACGGGATGCTGGAGAAAGCGGCGCTGGCCAATAGGATGGATAAGGAAGCAAGGATGGCTTGCCTTGAGCAGCTTTCCGGCATTCATTTTAGCTTGAGCGCAATCTCAGGTCCGGCAAGTTCACTTACGAATTATGTACTGAGCGATCCAGCGATCGTCAAGCGGCTTCGTGAAGCACAGAATGATATTCAGAGGGGACGAGGTGTGACCGATCTGGACGAATCCAATAGGATGAGCGGAGGATAGGGATCTTCAAGAACGAAATCGGCACTTTTCGGAGTTGATTCACTCGTCATCAGGTGCTTTTTCGAATCCGAGGATGTTCAGATTCTGTTGGTCGAGAGTAAAAAAAACAAGGACACGGCCCAAGCGTATGAAGTGGACGTTATGCGGGAAAGCGCCCAGGCCTGGAATCGCAACACCAAGGTTCGGAGTGGTCCTCAGCCGCGAAATCCCTTCCCGCACTGAGTTCATCTCTTCGCCTGTTAATTTCAAGGCAGAAAGGTGCTCAATGGCAACGGGTGCTATGAGCAGTTCTTTCTGATGAGTTGGACGTAGACGCTCTCCCTCGTTGAATTGGGAGGGGCGGCTTTGTCTTCCCAGTAATGTTGCCATTGATCCGCAGTATATCAGAACAGCCGTCAGAAAGATCGAGTGCTTTCGCCATTGCGTTGCGCTGCAGGCTGTTTCATCTGTATGTCATGCACAACTTGCTGGCGGGGCGTGACCTTGACTGAGGGCTGCTCCGGTTGCTAGCTTGAAACCCATGCCGACAATCCGAATGCGATCTCTTTGGCCGCTCTTGGCCTGTCTTATGTTGTTGCCCGGTTTGGGGGCGGAAATCTCCACCGGCCCCGATGTGGGAAGCAAGATCCCGGACTTCCGCAGCCAGGACCAGAACGGGCAGTGGTGCACTTTTGAGGATCTGCGCGGGCCGCAGGGCTTGCTGCTGCTTTTCCACCGTTCGGCGGACTGGTGACACCACTGCAAGGGCCAACTGGTCGAGTTGGAAGGAAAGCGCAGCGAATTCGAAGCACGCGGCATCCGGGTGGCCGCACTCAGCTACGACAACGTCGAGACGCTGGCCAACTTCTCAGAAAGGGTCGGCATCGGTTTCCCTCTGCTGGCCGACCCCCGGATCCGTATCATCGAGTCATTCGGGATCGTCAACACCCAGGTTCCCCGCGACCACGAGCTGTACGGATTCGCCTATGCGGGTTATTACCTCATCGACGCCCAGGGAAGGGTGACAGCCAAGTTTTTCAATGAGAGAAACAACGACCGCTTCACCTCGGCAAACATCCTCATTCGCCACTTCGACGCCCAAGCCGACAGCCCTCAAGGCGAGGCTGAAACCAAGCATCTGAAGCTGCGCTGGTCGGCCAGCAACCCGGTCGGGCGCCCGGGGCAGCGTCTGGCATTGGTGCTGGAAGTCGACCTCAAAGAGCGAATGCACGTCTATGCGCCAGAAGTGCAGGGCTACATTCCCATCGACTGGCAAATGCAAGCGCCGGAGGGAGCGGACGTCTACAGTCCCGGATATCCCTCTTCCAAGATGATGCATCTGCCGGCCATCGACGAGACTGTTCCCGTCTACCAGGGGAGCTTCAAGCTGCTGCGCGACATCCGCATCGGCGGCGGAAGACGGTTCCCGCCTGTTCTGCAGGGCAAAGATAAGCTGGTTTTCGAAGGTCTATTCAAGTACCAGGCCTGCGACGACATCAAGTGCTACCTGCCTGTCACCGTCCCCTTGACATGGGCGCTTCAGCTCAAGGATCACGATCTGACAAGAGTTCCCGAAGAAATCCGTCGGCAATCCCCGCAGCGCCAGTGAAGGGGAGTTTCGGGCCAAGCCGCCGAGTCGCAAAGAGCTCGCAGAGTCTAGGAGGTTCTTCAATTTAGCGGCACTCCAGCGCATTCTCTGCGCGGCTGCCGTTTCTGCTAAGCTTTGCGCCATGCGGAGCGAGAAGATTCGGGCCTGCATGATCTCAGCCGAGTTGGCGCCTTGGTCCCAGGTGGGAGGGCTGGGGGCGGTTGTCAGTTCGCTTTCCGAAGCGCTGCGCCAACAAGGGGTCGATGTTCGGACCATCACGCCCCTCTACCCCCCCGTTCGGCAGCTGCCGCTGGCCAAGCTGGGCGAACTGGAGCCCGTCCGAATGGGCTCCCGATGCTATCGGGCTGCCGTCTACGTGGACGTCTCGCGCCGCCCATCCGTCAACGTCTTTATCGAAAGCCACGACTTTTTCGACCGGGCAGGAGTCTACGTCGATCCGCAAAGCGGCCAGGGATATTCGGACAACTTCGAGCGCTTCAACTTTTTTTGCCTGGCAGCCCTGCAGTTCTTGCTGCGCTCCAATTGGAAGCCCCAGTTGCTGCACTGCCACGATAGTCACACCGCCTTGATTCCGGCCTACCTGAGCCTGGACAATCCTCATCCCCGCATCCCCTGGGTCCCTTCCCTGCTCACGATTCACAACTTGGAGTACCAGGGGCTGTGCGATGCCCAAAAATTCGCCCTGACCGGCCTTTCGCCTTCCTATTTTTTCTGGGGCGGGCCATTCGAGTTCTACGGCCAGCTCAACCTGCTCAAGGCGGGCATCGAGTTCGCCGACCGGATCACCACTGTCAGCCCTCGCTATGCCCAGGAGATCCAAACGCCGGAGTTCGGCTGCGGGTTGGAGGGCGTGCTGAGTCAGCGGCGCAATCGGCTGGCCGGAATCCTCAACGGGATCGACACCAGCGAGTGGAGCCCTGAGAGCGATCCCTGGATCCGGGCTCACTTCTCATCCGCCGATTTGGCCGGAAAAATCGAGAACAAACAGGCATTGCAGCGAGCCTGCGGACTGCCGTTCCGCAACGTCCCGCTGATCAGCACAGTGTCGCGACTGGTTGAGCAGAAGGGTTTCGACCTGTTTTTGGCCATCCAAGACCAGCTCAAGCAAATGGATGTTCAGTGGGTCGTCCTGGGTCAGGGCGCCCGCCACTATCAGCAAGCCCTGAGCAACCTCTCCTTGGAGCAGCCGGGCAAATTCGTTGCCCGTCACGACTTCGAGCCCGAATTGGCCCACCAGATCCAGGCCGGCAGCGACATGGCATTGATGCCTTCCCGTTTCGAGCCCTGCGGCCTCAGCCAGATGTACGCCATGCGCTACGGAACCGCACCCATCGCGCGGCGGACAGGCGGCTTGGCCGACACGGTGGGGGACTTCGACCCCCTTTCAGGCCAGGGAACCGGATTCACTTTCGATCACTACCATCCGGGAGTGCTGCTGGAATGCATCAAGCGGGCTGTGGGAGTGTGGAAGAACCGGGACAGTTGGAATCGCCTGGTCGACAACGCCATGCACCAGGACTTCTCCTGGCGAAAGAGCGCCCGGCGCTATCTGGAGCTCTACGCGGAACTGACCGGGGGGGATGGCGGCTCGCAGTTCGCAGTTCGCGGTTCGCAGTCAGTTTAAGCTGCCCTCGGCAAAAGCTTGTCTTTCTCCCCTTTGCGTCTTTGCGCCTCTGCGTGAGCGTCCCCTCCTCAGATCTCCGTTCCCGACTCAATCTGGCTGTTCTTGGATATGATCACGATCCCATCGCGGATATGGTAGTTGGGGCCGTCGTACTCCTGGAGCCCCTTGGCGTTGATGATCCGAACGTTGCTCCCGATGCGGGCGTTCTTGTCGATGATCGCCTTGCGGATCACCGTGCCGC
>JANQFM010000136.1 GCA_028277865.1 Acidobacteriota bacterium | reverse complement strand
TTGAATTCCAGCCCTTCGGCCCTGCTGGAGGCTCTGCGGAATGAGACGAGATCCTGCTGGAAGTCCTCGTCCAGGCCCTCGGCCAAGCCGCCGCCGCCGGGCAGGCAACTGCTGGCTTGAGCCGGGATCAGGTACTCCTGCGGCTGCTCGAAGCGTGCCGCCAATGCCACGGCACTGCCCCGGTAGATGAATCGTTGCTCTGTGGCCAGTTGGTTGGCCTTTTCGATGGCCATCCTTCGGTCGATGGCCGGAGGCCTTGACGTCGGCGGATTTCCTTCGCGGCCTCGAGGAATCTGTTGCTGATTGCTGGTCTGTGATTCTTGCATGGCTCACCCCTCACTTTCTTTGCAGATCTATTGTGTATTGGGAAACTTCATAACTCCGACCGTCAGCTTGGTCCTTTCCTGTCACGACCAAGGTATAAATCCCAGTCGCCATCGCTGAAGTCGGCAGCAAAAGATCCATCCTTTCGCCAACCCGTGCCACGCCCTCAAACAGCACTTGGCCGCTTTGCGAAGATGTGAGCCGGTAGCCCAAATCGGAATAGGACCGGTCGAGCGGCGGAGGCGGGATCTCGACTTGCAGATGGATCCAGCGGGCCTGCTGGGGCAACTCGGCCAGGGTCGTCCCCCGGATCTCAGAGGAGACCTGGACCGGCAAAAGCGTCTGGGGCTGGGCTAGCTGGTTCAGTTCCTGTCGAAGGTAGAGGTTCTGGACAGCCAGCACGGCCAAGAGTGCGATGGCAGCTATTTGGAAAAGCTTCCGGGTATGCTGCCGCATCCACGGCGACCGCTTCTGCAGAGGCTCGATCCGACCCGCTTTGCGGTCTTGCGAGCGGATTTGCTGCACGAGCCGACGGGGAAGGCCCTCAGGAGGCTGGGGCGCTTCCTGCTTCAGTTCTCCGAAGGCCTCCCCGAGCTTTTCCCATTCTTCAAGCTGCACCTTGCACTGGAAGCATTTCTCCAAGTGTTCCTGCACAATCCGGCGTTCTCTTGCTTCCAAGGTTCCGTTGACATACCAGGGAAGCAGCTTGACAGCTTCCTGATGATTCATATCTGGCCCTCTATGTTCTCTCGGGCTTGGGTTGCCGTTTTCCTTCAACTGTCTCTGGTCTGAGGCACCGCCTCGCGAGTCTTCGATCAGCCTTGTGAAATCTCCTGCAAAATGACGCGCAAACGGCGCTTAGCATGAAACATGCGCGTTTTGACCGTGTTCACCGGGCAACCGACGATGCCGGCGATTTCCTTGTAAGAGAGTTCGGCGAAAAAGGTCAATTCGACAACC
>JANQFM010000068.1 GCA_028277865.1 Acidobacteriota bacterium | reverse complement strand
GCATCTGCCTTGTGCACTCAGTCCCCAGCCCTGAAGGACTGGGCTAATAACCCGAAAGGCTGAAGGCTTTCGGGCAACCTGCTGAAGCAGGTGAAAACGCCATCTCCCTTTTCTGCAACTGGAAGGAAACACCCGACCTTAAGTTAACGCTTATCGTCCCAAGCCACCAAGCCTGATCCAGCTTGTTAGTTTCACAGGGCTTCTCTCCCCGTCTCCAGCCAATACCTATAGCCTGATCCTCTGAAACACCCTCTCGGGAAGATTGCGGAGGATAAAGAGAATGAATCGCCAGAAGCCGGGCAGGTAGTGAGTTCTTGCGGAGCCTCCGAGAGTGCGCAGGGATTTGCGGGCGATTTGCTGGGGGGAGGCGACCAGGAAGAGTCCGGGGAGGCCCCAGGTCATTTCGGTATCGACAAAGCCCAGCTTGATGGTGATAACGCGGACGCCGCGGGGGCCCAGACGATGTCGCAGGCCTTGCAGAAAGACGTTCAATCCGGCTTTGGCGGCGCCGTAGGCGTAGTTGCTCTGGCGTCCCCGGTCGCCTGCCACGGAAGAGAAGACGAGCATGAAGCCGCTGGCTTGCTTTTCCAACTGGTTGGCGCTCAGGGCCAACAGCGAGGAGGGGCCGGCAAAATTGATGTCGATCAGGCGCGAGGCGGCCTCCGGGTCGTGGCTGTCGGAAGGCTGCTCGCCCAGGGCGCCGATGGTCAGAATCACTCCGTCCAGCCCGCCCAGCGCCTGCAGAGCCTTTGCGAAGAATGCCGAATGGCTGTCGCGCTGTTGGGCGTCGACGCAGCCGGTATGGACGGTGGCGTCGTAACGAACGCGCAAATCAGCAGCCAAGGCCTGCAAATCGTCCCGCTCTTGCTGCTGCGAATCGGGGCGGGCAGTCAGGAACAAGGCATCCCCCTGCTTGGCCAGTTCCCGGCACAGGGCTTTGGCGATGGGCGATGTGGCGCCAAAAACCAGGACGCGCCTCATGACTCCACCTCAGCGTCGATCTTCAGTCGGCGGGACAGGTCGGAGGAAAAGCGATTCTCAGGATCGAGCCGGCGCTTGACCCGCAGCCACTCGGGATAGCGGGGGTACATCCGGCGGAAACTCTGAGGGGACAGGCGGGCGTCCTTGGCCAGGTAGACGCGGCCGCCCAATTGGAGGACCAGTTGGTCGATCTCCTCCAAAAAATCCAGCAGTCCCCGGCCAGTATTTGGAACATCGAGGGTCAGGGTGTGTCCGGGCTGGGGAAAGGAAAGGGGGCCGGCCTCTTCCCCGAATCGCTTCAGTACGGTGAGGAAGGAAGCGTGCCCGGCACGTCGAAAGCGCTCGATGACCTCGGTCAGCCCGCGGCGGCTCTGAGGGGGCGGAAAGAGGCACTGGTACTGCAGGAATCCCCGTTTGCCGTAAAGACGGTACCAGTTTTGCAGGGCGTCCAGGGGATAAAAATAGCTGTGGACGTCGACAAGCCGGGTGGCAGGGCGGGAAGGGGCACGGCGGTAGTAGAGGGTGTTGAACAAACCCACTGAATGACGGTTGAGCATCAGGCCGGGGAGGTTGAAAGGAACCGGCAGTTGGCGCTTGGAGGGAGGCGACAGCGGTTGGCGGCGCTGACTTGGGCTGAGTTCGTCGATGGCGGCGTGCTCGCCTGCCATGACAATGCCGCGGCCCAGCGCCCGCCCGCCGGCCAGCATGTCCAGCCAAGCCACCGAGTAGTGCTGGCGGTCGGCTTCCTGGAGAGCTTGCAGGGTCTCGTCCAAGTCACGGGTTCGTCGGTAGCTGACCCGCATCCAGGTGGTTTGAACGGGAATCAATCGCAGTGCTGCGCTTCGGATGAAGCCGGTCAAACCCATCCCTCCGGCAGTGGCTTCGAAGACATCCTGCTGCTCTCGGGGAGAGCAAACCAGGCTTCGCCCATCCGCTGTCCACAAATTGATCTGTTCCAGGTGACGGGAGAGGGTGCCGTCTCGATGGTGGTTCTTTCCGTGGATGTCGGCTGCCACCGCCCCGGCGATGGTGACGAATCGGGTTCCCGGGGTGACGGGCAAAAACCAGCCTCGGGGAAGGAAGGTATCGAGGATTTCAGCCAGAGTGACGCCGCCTTCGCAGTGCAGAATCCCGTTTCCGGGATCGAAGCCGAGGAAGCGGTCCAAGCGCTGGCACAGGATCACACCTTGATCGGAGTTCAAGGCCGCATCGCCATAGCTGCGCCCCAAGCCCCGTCCGATCCAGGACTCCTCCTGTCCAGACCGGATCAAGGCCTGCAAGGAAGAGCAGCGCTCCGGTCGGTAGAGCCGGCAAGTGCGGCGCGGAAAGCGTCCCCAGCCGCTGATCTCCCGCTTCACATGATGCATCGTGGGCCAAAGTATCAAGGACTGGGAGTTTCACGCAAAGGCGACAGTTCATTGACCGAGCAGGGATCGGCTGATCGTTCGGCTGATGGACTCAGTTAGGCTGGTGCCTGCCATTTTCGATCCATTGCAGGATTCGGCCAGGCGTGCGCGAGGGCAAGGGCGACTGCCTGAAGTCTGCCTCATTCCGTGTGGCGATCCAGTTGCAGTTGCCAAGCACAGCCGTCGCCGCAACGCAGGCGTCTTCGAGGTCGGACATTTCGATAGCCTGGGCCTGACTCGCGGTTTTGGCGTTGAAGGGGAGAAGCCTGAACCGGTTTGCAAAGTTCGCCAGCGCGGCTCTCGACCGCGACTCGCCCAGCTCCCGCTTCAGAATGTAGTGGAGGGTCGTGTAGCCACAACCGGGAATAGCCCCTTCGAGATCCGCGTCCGCCAAGACGCGCTCGTACAATTGCAAGGATTCGGGGAACTCTCTCCAGCGGATCGAGACATCCAAGAGCACGTTGAGATCGAATAGAATCCTCATCTGTACTTCTCAGCCATGTGGCGTTCCCTCAACTGGTCATCGTCGAGGCTGGAAGGCTTGTACCCCTCGCGTTCCAGCTCCTGGTGAAGCCGGGCCAGGAAGGAGTCCTGGCTGGCGGTCGGCTCCAGGCTGGAGAGGAACTGGCTGATCATTTTGGAAAGGGATGTCTTGCGGGTTCTGGCCACCCTCTTGGCCCGGTCGATGATCTCTTGTTCAAGGCTCAGGGTCAGCTTCCCCATTTTCCACCTGCCTTCATCTCACACATTACGTGATCACAAAAACAGTATACGTAAAATGCGGCCTGATGTAAACGCCGTACAGGGGCTTCAGATGGGGAACGCCCGGCCTGATGCGCTGATGCTGGTGCCAACTGAGAAGCTGAGCAAGTGGAATCCAGCGGCACTGGCCTAGGCGAGGGAGCGGTTGGTAAGATTTGCGAGAGCAGCAAAATGCGGAGGGTACATTTGTGGCGAGCCGGGAGTACGAGGAAGATGTTGATGCGGTGCTGGCCAGAAGGCATGACAACGGCGGGGACTTCTGGGCCAGTGAAGACAGGCGGCTGGGCAAGGGCGGACCCTTCAGCACGCTCGAATCGCTGTTGATCCTCAGCGAACTGGGGGTTGCGAGGTCTCATGAGGCGGTTCGGGGGGCGGCAGACCTGCTTTTGGGTGCCTGCCGCGAGGATGGGCGTTTTCGAGTGGCGCCCAAAGGGACGATGTATCCCTGCCACAGCGCCATCGCAGCGGCTGCGCTGTGCCGCTTCGGGTATGCGAAGGATCCCAGGGTAAAGCGGTTGCTGGCTTATCTGATCGACAACCGCCATGAGGACGGCGGCTGGCGGTGCAAGAAATTCTCCGGCGGGCGGGGGCCGGAAACGGAGTTTTCCAATCCCGGCGTCACGCTGTTCGCGCTGGACGCGTTCCGATTCACAGAGCACAGGGAGGAATTGGATCAGGCTGTCGAAACCCTGCTCGATCATTGGACGTTCCGCAAGCCTATCGGACCTTGCCATTTCGGCATCGGAACGCTTTTCATGCAGGTGGAGTATCCCTTTTTGCGCTACAACCTCTTTTACTACCTCTACGTGCTGTCCTTTTATAAGCCCGCCTGCCGCGATGGACGATATCGCGAGGCTCTTCAGGCTCTGCAGTCCAAGCTGGACGAGCATGGACGAGTTGTGGTCGAGCGTCCCAACCGCAAGCTGGCCAAGTTCTCGATGTGCCGCAAAGGAGAGCCTTCCGAGTTGGCGACGCGACGTTACCGAGAAATCGCCGAGAATCTGGGGACGGGAGGGGAAGTTTCACGCAAAGGCGCAAAAGCGCAAAGGAAAGAGCGCAAAGCATGAAAAAGGCTGACCAGATTAATTCGGTGTTATCCTAAGATTTTTCTTTTCCGGCCTTTCCGGCCTTTGCGGCCTTTGCGTGAGATCCCCTCTTCATCCTACCGGCTCTGCAGACGCTAATTCCAGGGGCTCGACGCGGCGGGCGCGGATGAGGAAGCCGGTGTGGGCGACCATTCGATGGGCGGGACGGATGGAGCCCTCGCTGACGTCCCAAGGTCGCACCAGGACTTCACGGGTCAGGATTTCCGACCAGCAGGGCGCTTGCTGCAGTGCTCGCACCAGGGTGTAGACCTGAAGGGTGGTGGGCAGCCAAGAAAGCAGGTTTCCGCCCGGTCGCAAGGCCTGGGCAGCATGTTGGACAGCTTGGTGGGGCTCGGGGACGTCCAGCAAAATGGCGTCCAAATCGCGTTCGTCAATGCCCTCGTAAACGTCCCGCACCTCGACCTTGTGGCGGGTGGCGAGCTTGCCGTAGAGGCTCTGAAATTCCGATAGCGTCCGCAAGGTCAGTTGGGCGAACTCCTCGCGGCGTTCATAGGAGATCAGCTCTCCCCCGCACAAGTAACGCATCAGCACCAGGGTAGCCGATCCCGAGCCGATCCCCGATTCCAGGACGCGGGCGCCGGGGAAGATGTCTCCCCACAACAGCAGCGGACCCAGGTCTTTGGGATAGATGATCTGGGTGCGCCGCTTGAGGCGGCTCATGATGTAGTCGTCCAGGGTGGGGCGCAGGCAAGTCACTTCGGACAGGTGAGGGCCTTTGAGGCGAAATCCGGCAGGCTTTCCGATGATCTCGGAGTGATCCAGGCGTCCAAAGCGGGGGTGGTGAAAGTGCTGCCGCCGATCCAGCCGCAAGGTGTGCCGGCGTCCCTTGGGATCGATCAGCAAGCACAGCTCCCCCTCGGCGAAGGGAGCATTCAGGCTCCGATCGCCCTCTACCACCTTTTCCGCTCCTTGCACAGTTTCGTCGTCCATGGGTCAGTTGTCAGCGAAGAATGTAGCTCATGATGGGCACTTGGGCCGGTTCGTGGTTTGCAACCCGGAACCCGGCAGATTGTACACTTTGCGACCTTGGGCCTTGGACTCAGCCGCATCCCTTACCTTAAGCTCTGACCGTCATCACAGGTGGCTTCCGATCTGGCAGAAGGTACCCAGGCCAACCTTCAAAGCTCGTCCCCAGCTTTCAGAATGGCTCGGATCAAGGAACCACTCACTCGGAAGCCATGGTCGCGAAGCTTCTCAATCTCCTTTCTTATCGAGGGCAGCTTACCGCGTAAGCGGGCGGCCAAGAGCAATCCGAGGGTTCCTATTGGTGATAGACCGACTCGGCGGGCAAATCGTCTCGCTTCCAAGTCGTCCATCACGACCCGCTCAGCACCCGATTCTATTGCCAGTGCGATCACCTCGGCCTCTCCGGCATCCAGATTCGCCTTGAGGATCTTTAAAGCAGGCAGTACGGCGGGCATTCGAACATCAAACGAAGGAAGGGCGTTTTCGATTCTCAAGGTGGCCACATCGGAATGGGCCTGGACTTCACTCAAGACTGTGGGCGGTAGCAGGATCTGGTCGGCACTTTCGATCAACAGATCCAACCGATCCAGCTTAGCCAAGAAGATCAGCGGGCTGGCGTCAGCCACCCAGACTCTCATTTGTTCAGCTCTCGGGCTGCCTGGACTTCTGCTTCGACTTCTTCATCCTGCAGGTTTATGGCCGGGACTCCGATTCGGCTGAGCTGAGACAGAAAGGGGACACGATCCATGCCTGCCAGCCGGGCTGCCTGACCTGCAGTGAGCCGTCCCAGTTCATAGAGTTTGGCAGCGGCCAGGAAACGGAACTCTTCAGCAAATTCCCGCTCTGAGAGCTTGAGAAGCTGTGCAAAACCGTCTGGATAGGTGATCGTTTTCGACGTCATTTGCTGCATATTATACCCCACGGCAGTTGGCAGTTGGAGCACACTCTGTGACTTTGGACCTTGGTCACGCAGAGGCGCAAGTGGGGACAAGAGGGGAGAGAAAGGCGGACTGGACTTCGGACCCCGTCAGTTCTTCTTCCTGCCTCCTGATTCCTGTCTTCCTCTGCTTGACCTTGGACTCTCCGCCTGCATTAAGCTCTGACAGTCAGCAGGCGGCTTCGGACCTGGCAGAAGGCGCACAGGCCTTCCCGCGTGGTGGGCTGGCCGCATTCGGTGCAAGGGGTCAGGGCGACGTCGCGGGAAGCTTCGAAGGAGTCGTGCCCCCGTTCGTAAAAGCCGTACAAGAACTGCTGTTTGGATCCCGGGGACTGGATTTCCAGGTCGTTGAGCAACTGCTTGTAAAGTGTGGTCCGGGCACCGATTGCCTTGGGGCATTCCTCGACGATGTAGTCGACGCCCTGCAGCACTGCATAGGCGGCCGTCTCGCGTTCGGTGAGCCGGATGAGCGGCTTGACCTTGCGCACCAAGCCGCCGGGATCCTCCTCCAGCACCGGATACTGTCGCCCCAAATAGCCCGTATTCCAGCGCAGCACGTTACCGAACAGCACTGCCGCTTCATCGTCCAGGTTGTGACCCGTGGCCAGGACGTCGTAGCTCCCTTCCAGTGCCTCTCGGTTGAAAATGTATCGCTTGCTCAGCCCGCAGGGCGAACAGGCCGCCCGCCGCAGCCTCCGTGCCGCTTCGGGGACGCCGTAGCCGTAGTCCTGCTCAAGGGACACATGGCGAAGGTTGGCCTGGCGGGCCAGGACGAAGTCGCGTACTTTTTGGCTGGAAGCGGACGAGTATTCGCCGATTCCCAGGTCGATGTACAGGCCGTCGGCTTGATAGCCGAAGCGCATCAGCACATCCCACAGCACCAGGCTGTCCTTGCCCCCCGAAACAGCCACCAGGATGCGGTCGCGGAGCCCGAACATGGAGAATTCGTCGATGGCCTTGCGCACTTGATTTTCGAAGTACTCGAAAAAGTGCTCCTTGCAAAAGCCGCTGTTGTGCCGCTTGAGGTCGATGACAGCGCGTCCGCCGCACTTGGTGCACTTCACGGCAGGCCTCCCGAAATGGCCGAACGGACCTCGATCTCCATCCCGTTTTCCACCATCTCGTCGGGAGTGAGCAGGGTGTCATGGTGGATGACGATGACGCCTTCGGGATTGAGGTCGAGCTGCCTGAGGATCTTGCGCACCGACTGCCGCCCGTGCAGCTCCCACTCGCGCCGCTGCGGGATGGTCATGAACACGCGAATCGAGTTTTGAGAAGCAGGCATCCGGGCTCCAGACTCCCGGCCCCCCGATCTCTCGAGGAAGGAAGTCAGAAAAAGCTTTATTTTAGCAAACGGCAGCAGGGGGAGGGGGCATGGCTGAGGCATTGGACAGCCGTTAATGCGAGTGCAGCACCTCTTCCAGGCTGGCGGCTGTCAGGAGCCGGTCTCCCCAACGCTGCAACTGATCCGATTCAGCTAAGACGATTCGGGTCCGCACTTCATTGGGGATGGGGCCGAATCGGCGTTCCAACAACCGGAGCAGGAAACCCTCTTCAGCAAGCCTCCTGCCTCGCTTTTCGCCTTCTTCTCTGCCTTGATCAATGCCTTCCTGCCTGCCCCGTTCAATGCCTTCTTGCCTGCCCTGTTCAAAGCCTTTCTGCCTGCCCTGTTCCAGACCTTCGTACCAACCCTGCTCAATACCCTGTTGCTTCCATTGCATGGTCCATTCCTGTACTGTTTCCGCCAGCATCGATCTGACCTCCGTTAATTCATTGACTTCGGTGAGGCGCAAGCCGGGAAACCTGGAGGGCAATAGAACCTGCGTCAGCCAGCTGGCAAATGCCCTCCTCAGGGACACCCGTTGCGGCGCCGCCAGTAACCGGATCAAGTGGTAAAGGTTGCGCTTCAGCTCCTCCAAGTTCCGGCAGGCCTCCAAGCGGAACAAGGCCAGCGCCAAATTATCCGATGACCTCTGTTCCTCTGCTGCGATGCGTTGAGCATCAAGCAGAATGAATTCCATCTGCAGGGAATAGCGTTTTTGCTCCCCAGGAGCGGATTCTATCAGCTCAAAAACCTCTAGAGGCGCTATCCAGAGACGCCGGCCATTATACACGACGATGGCCAGCACTGGAGGCAAGTCCCCTCCTGGTGTCAGCATCTTCTGTCGAATCAAATCCTGGTAAAAAAGGGCCACGTAGACATTCAAGCGCAGCGCCATGTAGCGGTCTACTGTGGACTGCAATTCGACAAGGATGTAAGCAAAATGCAGCCGGCCATGCTCCTTTCTCTTCGCGCGCCACAGCAGGTCGGAATAGCGCTGCTGCAGCTTCTCGTCCACAAAAGCTGCAGCGACACGCTCCAGTGAGGAAAGGTCGAGGTCAAGAATCCACTTGGGCCTCTTCAGCAAGCATAGCAGGGCCGCAACCATTTCTGGCTGAGAGAAGAATCGCTTGTAGGCACTGTCGTGATCCGGCATT